>NZ_JAGQBN010000008.1:0-142682 GCF_024345655.1 Synechococcus sp. Lug-A
CGTGGACTGCATGGAAGTGAGAATGTCGGCTTGAGTAGCGAAAACATGGGTGAGAATCCCATGCCCCGAAACCCTAAGGGTTCCTCCGGCAGGCTCGTCCGCGGAGGGTTAGTCAGGACCTAAGGCGAGGCCGAAAGGCGTAGTCGATGGACAACAGGTCAACATTCCTGTACCTGTCATGTTTTGGGAAGGGGGACGGAGAAGGCTAGCCCAGCCAGATGTTGGTTACTGGTTCAAGCGTTCGAGGCGTTGAGGGGTGGTGAAAACATCCCGAGCTGAGGCGTGAGTACGAGCTGCTACGGCAGCGAAGTGGGTGATGTCAAGCTTCCAAGAAAAGCCCTATACCCGTTAAGGCATGACGGCCTGTACCCGAAACCGACACAGGTGGGGTGGTAGAGAATACCGAGGGGCGCGAGGTAACTCTCTCTAAGGAACTCGGCAAAATGGCCCCGTAACTTCGGGAGAAGGGGTGCCACCGCAAGGTGGTCGCAGTGAAGAGGCCCAGGCGACTGTTTACCAAAAACACAGGTCTCCGCTAAGTCGCAAGACGATGTATGGGGGCTGACGCCTGCCCAGTGCCGGAAGGTTAAGGAAGCTGGTCAGCGAAAGCGAAGCTGGCGACTGAAGCCCCGGTGAACGGCGGCCGTAACTATAACGGTCCTAAGGTAGCGAAATTCCTTGTCGGGTAAGTTCCGACCCGCACGAAAGGCGTAACGATCTGGGCGCTGTCTCGGAGAGAGGCTCGGCGAAATAGAATTGTCTGTGAAGATGCGGACTACGTGCACCCGGACAGAAAGACCCTATGAAGCTTTACTGTAGCTTGGTATTGTGCCCGGGCTCTGAATGCGCAGGATAGGTGGGAGACATTGATGCATGGCTTGCGGGTCATGCGGAGTCAACGGTGAGATACCACTCTTTCAGAGCTAGGGTTCTAACAGCCACCCGTTATCCGGGGGCTGGACAGTATCAGGTGGGCAGTTTGACTGGGGCGGTCGCCTCCTAAAAGGTAACGGAGGCGCGCAAAGGTTTGCTCAGGCTGGTTGGAAATCAGCCGACGAGTGTAAAAGCAGAAGCAAGCTTGACTGTGAGACCTACAAGTCGAACAGGGACGAAAGTCGGCTTTAGTGATCCGACGGTTCTGAGTGGAAGGGCCGTCGCTCAACGGATAAAAGTTACTCTAGGGATAACAGGCTGATCTCCCCCAAGAGTTCACATCGACGGGGAGGTTTGGCACCTCGATGTCGGCTCATCGCAACCTGGGGCTGAAGTCGGTCCCAAGGGTTGGGCTGTTCGCCCATTAAAGCGGTACGCGAGCTGGGTTCAGAACGTCGTGAGACAGTTCGGTCCATATCCGGTGCATGCGTAAGAACATTGAGAGGAGTTCTCCCTAGTACGAGAGGACCGGGAGGAACGCACCTCTGGTGTACCAGTTATCGTGCCAACGGTAAACGCTGGGTAGCCATGTGCGGAGAGGATAACCGCTGAAAGCATCTAAGTGGGAAGCCCACCTCAAGATGAGTGTTCTCATGGCTTAAGCCAGTAAGGTCACGGGAAGAACACCCGTTGATAGGCTCTACGTGGAAGCTTGGCAACAGGTGAAGCGGAGGAGTACTAATAGACCGAGGGCTTGACCAACACTTGGCTCCTTGCTGAGGAGACCAGGGATGCATTGTTTCCAGACGTCACCTTGAGATGACTCATTGCAGCAGGCTTGTGCTTGTCAGTAATGAGATAACTTCGATAGGATGACTAGCTTATGCAGTTCTCAGGGTTCACCTGAGGATGAAAAGTCTATTTCCTGGTGTTCATGGCACTGTGGCCCCACTCCGATCCATCTCGAACTCGGTTGTGAAACGCAGTAGCGGCGAAGATAGTTGGAGGGTAGCTTCCTGCAAAAATAGCTCAATGCCAGGATAAAACTTTTCATTCCTACCAAGTTTTGCATTGATCGAGCTTGTCATCTGATGATGATGAATCGAGAGAAGCAAAACACTGAAAGCCACCCGAAAGGGTGGCTTTTTTGTTGGTTGCGTGTTGGCTGGAGGATGAATTGCTGGTGGGGCAGATTCAAGACACATGCTGGGCACCATTTGTTCATGGGTTTCGCCTCTTCGCTCCCAGCAAGTGCTGCTGCAACAGGACTCTGTGAGGCGTGATCCAGCTGCCCATGCCAAGAACTGCGCTGTGCAGCCGCTGGTGTGTGCTTAAAGTATGCAGGCTGGCCGTGTTGATACTGTGCCGATCAGGCTTCCGCTGGCAGCAAAGAGGCTCGCTCTGACTGGTTGGAGGGCCTATCGCCTCTGGGATCGTTGCGACTGTATTGACCTCAGTGCGGCCTTTGCGTATCACACACTTCAATCCATATTCCCAGTGTTGCTGATCGTGCTCTCTACTGCGAGTGGCATTCTCGGTAGAGAGGATGGGCTTACTGAACAGATTATCAGTTGGTCTGCCCAGTTTTTCCCCGAGGCTTCTTTGCCACTGATTCGCACCACTCTGCTCAAGTTGCAATCTGCCAGGGCCAGTGCTGGTTGGTTTGGGTTGGGGATGTTGTTGCTCACCTCCAGCAACGCCTATCTCACACTGCAGCGTGGGGCTGATCGTCTCTGGGGCGATGACTCGGCCATCCCTTCCGTTGCCTCTCCCATTCAGCAACAGCAGCCCTGGTTCGCTGTGCGCCGCTTTGTATTGCAACGCCTCAAGGCGTTTGGGTTCGTGGGTTCAGTCGGTCTCCTGTTGGTGATTGATCAGCTCACCACTAACCTCCGATCAATGGGCACGCAGACGTGGCGTTCCATGTTTGATTCACACTTCTCCTGGTTGATCCAGGTCTTCCTTCCTGACCCGACCGTGTTGAATCTGGTGGGGTCGCTGCTCATATCCGTGTTGGTGGCACTTCTTCTTTTGCGCGTGTTGCCTTCAGGGGTGACGCCTTGGCGTCCCCTGCTGCCTGCTGCGTTGTTGATCGGGGTGGTGCAGTTGGTGTTGAACCTAGCGGTGGGCCGCAGTCTCGTTTCCCTAGGGACCCGCTTTCAGGCCTATGGCGTGATCAGTGGTGTGCTCGTGCTGACTCTTTGGGTCTGGTTGCAGGGTCTGATTTTTTATTACGGCATCGCATGGAGCGTCGTTCTGGGCCGGCGGCGCAGTGGGGGCGATCCACACCTCGATTCGGCCGATGGTCTTGCGCCATTCGCGCGAGGATAAGGGGAGCTAGGAGTAAACCCGTGGCCCGACCAGGTCTCTCCCTCCGACCACTCCCCGCCAGCCTTTTGCTGCTTGCTGCCGGTGTGGGCTCCATCGTTCTGATTGGCCTTCTCAGCCTTGCCTTGGTGCCTGTGCTGCTGGGGGCTGGCCTCCTGCTTTGCTTTTTGGTGGGCGTTGTGCTTTTCAGCTGGGCTGGTATTGAGGGGCTTGCGGCTCTGGAGAGGTGGATCGAAAGCGACCCTCGCTTTCAACGCTGATGGAGCGGCGGATTCCCTGGGTCTGGATTCTGTTGGGTGCTCTGCTGCTCTTGGCACCGGGACCTGCTGGACGGCTCATCCTTGATCTGTTGGGTGGACTCACCCTCATCATTGTGCTGCTGCCATTTTTGCTGGCCGGCGGTGGATGGGTGGCGTGGAGAATCATTAGCAGCCGCGTGCGCACTTGTCCCACCTGCGGACTCACCACCCTGTCGGCGGTGAACTGCCCGGCCTGTGGATCCCGACTTGATCTAGATGGACCACAGGCTCGTGGCGTCGATCAGCAAACACAGGCACCAATGGACGCCGGATTACGGCGAAATCCGTTTTCTGCCTCGTTGTTCAACCGCTCTCTTTTCATTCAGGTCGATGACGACCCTGGGAGGGACCAAGCGAGCCGCACTACTGGTTCAGAACGCGAGGCAACCGATGTGACCATTGACGTTGCTGCCAGGCCGATCAGTGACAACGAACCGCCGGAATGATCAAGCACCGATGACACTGTTTGTGTTGATCGTATCCAGAAGAGATTGAGGAGACCCCCAGGTGAGTACGGTCTCCCATCGCTAACGGCGACACCACATGAGTGGTAGTGAGTCAGCGGGACCCCTGGCCGTAAACATACAGACTCTGCTTCGGACATCTACACTTGATAGCGTTCGCGCCGCCTAACCATCCAACACTGTCGACATCGCCGATGTCCCCACTGATTGTCTCCGTGAACACCATTGAAGCTTGAACCCTGTTGTCAGCGGTTTTTTCAACCGCCGGCATCACTGTTCACCGACGCTCAAGCGGCTGAGACTGGTGACTCGCCTCTATCCGGCTGCTGAAAGATCAACCGAGCCGCGGGAGATTGGCCCAACGGAACCGAGCAGAGGCGCGGCCAGCAGGAACGGACCGGTCCTCTGTTCTCCTACGTCCCCAACCAAGGACCGAATCCCCAAGCGCCACCCCATGCGGCAGGCACAGGAGTTGGACCACTAGGTGCTCGACCGGCTGACTCCAAGCTTTTTCAGGCTGTACCCCGAGGGTGCCTGGCCCCCAATCCCTCCTGAGCAGTTGCTGATGGCCCTGTTGCTGCAGGGGATCTACGGCAATCGCACGGAGTGACGTGACCCCCTTTGCTGGTCCAGTTCCTCTGAGAGCTTGGGGGTAGTCAGGCCGCTCTCCACTGCTGGAGGACTTCCAGGGGCGTACGCCCCTGGAGCGCCGAATGCGGTCTGTAGGTGTTGTACTCGATTCGGTGCTGTTCAGCCAACAGCCTGGCTTCCGCCACCGTTGCGAACAGCTCGATATTCAGGAACTCATCCCGGAAGCGGCCGTTGAACGACTCCACGAATGGATTCTCCCAGGGCGAACCTGGCTCGATGTAAGCCGTACCCAAACCGCTGCCTGTGCACCACTCCTGCAGGGCATGAGCAATGAACTCAGGCCCATTGTCCATTCGCAGATAGGTGGGTGCCGGAAACAGCCTGAGCAGCTCCTCGATCGTGTCGATCACATCTACAGCCTTGCAGCGGCGGCCGACACGAATGGCCAGGCAGACCCGGCTGTATTCATCCAGCACGTTCAGGAACTTCAGCGTCCGTCCATCCATCGTCTGGTCAAACTGGAAGTCGATCGCCCAAACGTGGTGGGGGTATTCGGCCCGCAGGAGCTCTCAGGAGCCGCTGGCAGTGCGGGAACGCTTGCGCCGGCGCGGCAGGGGCCGCTGGAGGCCCTCCTCCCGCCAGATCCGTTGCACCCGCTTGTGGTTGACACTCCAGCCCTCCAGCCGCAGCCGGCGGTAGACCAGACGCCGGCCCCAGCGCACATGGCGCCGGGCCAGCTCACGGATCCGCCGGCGGAGCTTCTGCTCCTCGATCGCCGCCACCGGCATGGGCCGGCGCTGGGTGTTGCGGTTCTGGCCGGCCAGCCGGCAGGCCCGTCTCTGGGAGACCCGGAATTGATCCTGCAGAACCATCACGGCCCTGCGACGTCGTTCCGGGCTCAGAAGTTTCCCTCGGCCAGCTCCTTCAGCATCGCCTTGTCCAGCTCAGCGTCGGCCAGCAATCGCTTGAGACGAGTGTTCTCCTGCTCAAGCTCCTTGAGGCGCTTGGCTTCTGTGGCCTTCATGCCGCCGTAGAGCTGCTGCCAGCGGTGGTAGGTCGGGACCGACACCTCCAGGGCTCGACACACGTCGGCGACGGTCTGACCCTGGTTGAGGAGCTGCTCAGCGGTGCGCAGCTTGCGGATGATCTGATCGGGCGTGTGGCGCTTGCGTTTCATGGGGCTTCTCCTGGCCAAGTCTGGCCGGTAGGGAAGCTCTCATAAGGGCTGGCTCAGTTTTCGGGGTCCACGTCAGGAGCGGATGCACACAGATGCGCACAGGAATCGCCCGATTGGCCGATCGACCTCCCCACATGGCGCCGACAAACGACGCCGGTGGTGGTGCAAGCGCTACAGCAATCGGTTGAGCGGCAATTTCAGCGGGCTCCTATCCGCTGGCTGCGTTGGTATGGTCCAGCTCCTGCAACCGCCGTTCGCGAAGGAACAGGAACAAAGGAGCACCGCAGGCGAAGGCCAGCGTCACACAGCAGAGGAGGCAGATCGCGATGCCCTTCACCTGCAGCCGACGGGCTTCTGCCACCATCCAGATGGTTATGGCTGTAGCGCCAATGAAAAGATCACGCGAAAGAGACTGCGCCGCTGGATTGGCATTCGCCAGGCGGAGGAACAGACCCAGATCAAAGGCGCTGTTGCTGAGCTGGATGAACTCCAGATTGGCCAGCCAGGGCAGGACGGCTCCCGCCACCGCCAACGCCAGATAGAGCCACTGAAGTCGATGCGAACTGGCGGGCGCCCCTGTGATCGGAAGGAAAGTGGGCCGTTCTGACCGTTCCGGGATTGTCATGGCTGCGTCTCGATGAATGGGGCGGCAGTGGCTTGATCACTTGCGTTGACCTCAAGCTGCAAGACCTCTTGCTCCACCTGCTTCAGTACGGCTTCGCAACGGTGGCCGTAGGCCAGTGCCCGCTGATAGAGCTCCGCCATTCTTTCCACCTCAAGATCCTCCGACTGGAGCTGGGCCAGGGCCAGCTCCAGTGCCGTGAGGGCCTGGCTGTATGTGAGTTCGCCGATCTCCGCAGCCCAGGCGGGCGGAACGCCGGCAAGGGGGCCTGCTGCGCGGGCTTTGGCCTGTGGCTTGCTTTTGCGTAGGGTCATGAAGGGGGCAAGCTGACGAAAGACTCCACCATGGCTTCGCCGATGGGGCTGGTGTCGGTGACCTGAACGTCCGCTAGCCCATCAGTCCATTCCAGCTGAAGGTGCTGGCCGATGCCCACCTGTCTGAGCGAACGCACCAGCTGACCGTTCTCGCCACGGGCCAGACAGAAGCCCCGACGCAGCAGGCGTTGAGGCGAAAGGGCTTCGCGCAGATTCTCCAATTGCTGAAGCCGCTGGCGACGGTCCTGCAGGACCCGGGCGGGATGGCAACGGTCGCGCTGGGCCGCTAGGGCGAGCAGGTTCTGGCGCTGGCTCTGCAGGCGCCAGCGCAATTCGCCGCCCAGCTGGGACCTGAGCGAGCGCAGGCGCTGGAGGGCACTGGAGCGGTCCGGCAACAGGGCCACCAGCGCAGCGGTAGGTGTGGCGGCCCGATAGTCCGCCACCAGGTCAGCGATGGTGGTGTCGCTTTCATGGCCGAGCCCGGTGATGACGGGGAGCGGGCACGTTGCCAGAGCCTGGGCCAGTCGTTCACCATCGAAGACGGAGAGATCTTCACGGCTCCCCCCACCACGGGCCAGCACCAGCGCCTCAAGGCCGAGGGCGCCGGCGTGCCGGCCCGCAGCGGCAATGGCACGACAGATCTCGTCCTCCACGCCCCCCTGCACAGGGATCGGCAGGATCACGATCCGGGTGGCCGGCCATCGTTCCCGCGCGGTGCGAAGCATGTCCGCGAGCGCTGCGCTCGGCACGCTGGTGAGTAAGGCAATCGCCTCGGGGAGAGCGGGGAGGGGACGTTTGCGGGCGGCACTGAAGATCCCGGACGGTTCCAGCAGGTCGCGGACCCGCTCAAAACGACGCAGCACACTGCTGAGGCTTGGCCGAACGTCGAGAACCTGTACACAGAGAGTGGCCCGCGCCGGCCAGAAATTCAGCTTCCCCACCACCGTGACGCCGTCCCCATCGCCGGGGCGAAAGCTGAGACGCGGCAACTGGGAAGCCCACACCACACCGGCAATGGAGGCCTCTTCGTCCATCAGCGTGAGCCAGAGGTGACCCTTCTTGAGCTGAGGCCGGGACACCGTGGCTTCGATCAGGAAGCGTGGCGCGAAGCCCCGCTCGATCAAAGTGCCGATCGCCACGTTGAGTTCGGCGACGCTGAAGCGGGGGAGAACACCGGTGGCGGAGTCAGCGTTCAAGACGGCCGTAGCAGAAACCCCAGTAGAGACTCACGGCGGCGGCCACCAGGAAAATGGATCGGCCGCTGGGGTGATCAAAACGGACCAATCCCGCGGCGCACACCACGAGGGCTGTGCTCAACAGGCGAGATCCATCGCGTCGGTTCTTGACGTAGAACGGAGCCATGCGAGCAACGTCGGCACGGAAGGCCCAGTCTTGCCGATCAGCAGTCGTCGTGGTGGACCAGTGGACAGGCCCACTGTGAAACGTCAAAGGAATAGGCCCCACCACTCCTGAAGAAGCGGCGAGGCCAATGGGACGCTGCAGGCAGGAAATCAGCCCAGGCCGATCTGGGAGAGAATTCCCTGGCCGGTCAGCACTTCGGTGGTCAGGCCGATCACGAAGCCCAGCATGGCCAGGCGGCCATTCCAGGTTTCCGCGAAGTTGACGAAGCCGAAGCGGGGGGAGGTGGAGTCAGCCATGACGCAAGCTCAATGACAGATCAAATCGTAACGAAAGATGGGGATGGCTTGACAGTTGCTCGTCTGTCGTTGGGAGGTTCGGGAATCCGTTCTGGTGATGCTTGCTCCACCGTGTTTCCGAGGGTTCTACCAACTGCCAACGACCAACCGGCAAACAGCCAGCAGTTATTGAGCCAGCAGACAGCCACAGACAACTGCGGCAGAGGCCGCCGACCAGCACTTCGCGAGCCAACCCGCCGCAGTTCAGCCCTCCGCAACCCAGCGCTCGGCAATCCACCCCTTTGCGATCGTTCACTCCGCACGCTTCAGCGATCAACGCTCCACCCGTCAACGCCCCACCGATCAACATCCCATCGTTTACCCCGCCATCGATAACCACCCCTTCAACCAGCACGCCGGCGGCCAACACTTCGGTGAACATCTCACCAACGACCACCGCGCCATTGGCCATCCCGCCGCTGATGTCCGCGCCATCAGTCGCTGCGCGACCGACCATCCGGCCACGGCCCAGCTGGTGGCTCGACTGCCGCGGGAGCCGCAGCTCGTGCTCGTCACCGATCTCGACGGCACGCTGCTGGAGGGCAGTCCGGCGGCCAAAGGCGCCTTCTACGCCTGGCTGGAGCAGCGCCGCGACCGGGTGCTGCACGTCTTCAGCACCGGCAGGGATCTGGCCTCCGTGGGTCGCTTGCTGCTCCAGGAGACCATCCAGCGGCCACCAGCTCCCCATCTGGTGATCAGTGACGTGGGCGCCACCGTGGCCTGTGGCACCAGCCTGGCGCTACTGCCGGGTCTGGTGGATCCGATCGATCGCCGCTGGCAGGGCTGCGCGGAACGGCTGGCCCCTCTGCTGCGGAACCAGCCCGGGCTCAGCCCCCAGCCGGTGAGCGCCCACCGCCGCCTCGCCTACGACGTGGATCTTGGCAAGCTCGACCCGGGCCTGCCGTCCCGCCTGAGCGACTTGGGGGTGGATTGCCTCATCTCCGCCGACCGCTACCTGGATGTGCTGCCGGCGGGAGTCAACAAGGGCTCGACACTGCAGGCACTGGTGGAGTGGCTGGAGCTGGATCCGAACACAGTGATCACCGCCGGCGACAGCCTCAACGATCTGGCCATGTTCGAGACCGGCCTCAAGGGCGTGATGGTGGGCAATGCAGAACCCGCCCTGCGCCAGGAGCTGCCCCGGCTGCAGCGCACCTATGCGGCGCGCGCTCCTGGCTGTGAGGGTATAGCGGAGGGGTTGAGGCATTTCGGCTTTGCCCACCTGTTCGACTGACACTTCGGGCCAGCCCTTCGACGTCGGCTCGTCGCTGCCACATCTTCGCCGCCGTCATGTTGCGGTCATTTCCGGGCAGCGGGCTTGGCGCGGCTCGTGGGCAGGGCCTGGCGGGGATCCTCCGGCCAGGGATGGCGCGGATAGCGGCCCCGAAGCTCGGCGCGCACCTGCCGGTAGCTGCTGCCCCAGAAGCCGTCGAGGTCCTGGGTGATCTGGACCGGGCGGCCCGCGGGGGAGAGCAGGTGCAGGGTTACGTTCAGGCGCCCCTGGAGCAGCGCCGGCGTGCGGCTGCAACCGAACATCTCCTGCAGCCGCACGGCCAGCACGGGGGGAGAGTGGCCGTAGTCGATCGGTACCAGCCGTCCGGATGGCACCAGCAGCTTGGCAGGCAGGAGCTGGTCCAGGTCGCGGCGGCAATCCCAGGGGATCCCCGACCAGAGCGCTTCCTGTAGATCGAGCGCCTGCAACTCCTGCAGGGAACGCCGGCCGGCGAGTTGATCGCCGAGCCAGGCGCCGAAATCACCCCCCAGGGCCGCCTCGCTCCGGTCGGGCCAGGGTGGCCCCAGCTCCCGATGGGCCAGGCAGAGGCGTTGCTGCAACTGCCGGCTGCCGGCGCTCCAGGGCAGGGCGATGAGGCCGTGCTCCCGCAGGCCCGCCATCAGGGCGTCCTGCACCTGATCGAGCGGGGCGTCCTGCCAGGGCCGCCGGCTCAGCACCAGGGCCCCCAGTCGGTGCTCCCGCACGGCCACCACCCGTTGCTCCTGGCCATCCCAGCGAACCGTTGCCACGCTGCTGCCTTCAAGCTGGGCCAACTGCTCCAGGCTGGCCCTCGCCAGGGGGAGGGCCAGCAGAATCCGCGCCTCGCTGCCTCCGGCGTCGGCCCGGGCGATGGCCAGGACCTCGGCGCCCGCCAACGGATCGCCGGGATGGAGCCGGGCGCCGCGACCGTTACGCATCAGAAAGCGGCCCCCGGCTTCCTGACGGGCCAGGGCCACCTGCTCCGGGTAGGCCAAGCCGATCAGCTCGGCCGCCTGCTGGGCTTCAGAGCCACCCGTGCTGGCTCTGAAGCCGCTGGTCGCCAACGGTTGGGCCACGCGCCACCCGCCCGCCTGCCGCTGCAGCTGTGCCAGCTGTTGGAGCAGGAGCTGACGGCGAGGGTCAGCGCCTCCTTGCCTCAACCAGTCGAGCCGCCGCAGCAGATCCGAGCCGGCTTCCTGTAGCCCGAGCGGATCGCGGGCCTCCAGCAGCACCGCCAGCTCGCAGGCCAACGGCAGCAGGTTGCGCTGCTTGGCGATCAGCAGCATGTGGGCGAGCCGGGGATGCAGGCCTAGCTGGGCCATGGCACGGCCATGGGCCGTGATGCGGCCGTGGACGTCCGTGGCTCCGAGCTGGCCCAGCAGGTCGATCGCCGCCAGCAATGGCTGCTGTGGGGGGGGATCCAGCCAGGGCAACGACCCCCCGGCTCCAGCGCCCCACTGCGCCAGTTGCAGGGCCACCGGCAGGGGATCCCGCTCCAGCAGCTCCGGCAGATCGAACGGAGGACGCCGCTGCTGCTCTGCCGGCGACCAGAGCCGCAGACAGCGGCCCGGGCCCAGTCGTCCGGCCCTGCCCTGACGCTGGATGGCTGAGGCCTGGCTCGCTGGCTGCGTGACCAGCCCATCCATGCCGGTGCCGTGATCGAAGCGGCTGCGACGGCTGAGGCCGCTGTCGATCACCAGACGCACCCCCGCGATCGTGAGCGAGCTCTCGGCGATGGCGCTGGCGAGCACTACCTTGCCCGCCTCGCTGCGTGCCTCCCGCATGGCCGCCGACTGCGCTCCCAGCGGCAAGCCACCGTGCAGGGGGGCAAGTTCCAGCTCCGCCCCCCAGCCAGTGGCCTGGATCGCCCGTTGGCATTGGAGGATTTCCCGCTGCCCGGGCAGAAACACCAGCACGGTTTCGCCTGTGCCGCGGGCTTCCAGCCAATGCTGCTCAAGCCCGCGCACCACCTGCTGCTCCAGGGTCTCCTGCGGCCTCGGGGGCTGGTACGCCAGTTGCACCGGGAAGCTTTTCCCTTCACTGCGGATCACTGCGGCCTCCGGCAGCTGGCGGGCCAGCGGGGTGAGATCCAGCGTGGCCGACATCACCAGCAGTCGCAGCTCCGGCGCCAGCAGTGGCCGGGATTCCAGTAGTAACGCCAGGGCGAGATCCGTGTCCGCTCGGCGCTCGTGAAACTCGTCGAAGATCACACACGACACGCCCGTGAGTGCGGGATCTCCTTGCAGCCGCCGCAGGAACAGCCCATCGGTCAGCACTTCAATCCGGGTGGCTGCCGAACAGCGCTGCTCAAGCCGCACCCGATAGCCCACCGTGCCGCCCACCGCTTCATCGAGGCTGGCGGCGAGCCGCTGTGCGGCGGCCTTGGCCGCCAGACGCCGGGGCTCCAGCATCAGAACGGTGTGGGGTTCAGCCTGGGGCAGTTGCTCCTGCAGGCGGCGCAGTAGCGCCAGCGGGACACGTGTGGTCTTGCCTGCTCCGGGGGGGGCGTGCAGCAGCACTGTGGATCCGGCCGGCTCAAGCCGCTCCAGGATGTCCGGCAGAACCGCCTCAATCGGCAGGGGGGCCTTGGACGGGCCAGAGGCCGGAGGGAAGCTACGACCGAGCGGTTGCATGCCGGATCTCAGCGGCAGTCCGACGATGGTCCCCGGCAACGCAGGCGGGGGGTCAGCCGGAGGTCGCTGCGGGATCAGCCGAGCAGCTTCAGGATCAGAGCCAGCAGGGCGGTGCTGAGCAGCCCGAGGGATGCCAGCAGTCTCACCAGGGGTCCGATGGACAGGGCCAGCGAGGACATAAAGAAAAACGGAAGAAACCGATGCGTCCGTTTTAGCGCCCCTCTGGACCACAGGTGGTGGTCTTAGCCACGTTTCTTTGCCTGTTGATCAGGGGTAGCGCCGCTGCCACGCCGATCGTCAGCAGCTTGCGCACGGCACCGCCGGCCGCCTTTCAACGCACGTGACGGGCGCCATCCACCGGGTGATACGCCTCGCCGGTGGTTTCTTCGTAGACGACTGCCGGCAAGCCGGTTTCAAACATCGTCTGCAGGGCTTCCTTCAGGTAGGGGTTCCAGCCCCCGGTTGTGACCTTGCCGTGCCGCACGGTCCAGTCCCAGGTGCCCTGCAGGTCGCGGGGGATCCTGCCCTCCCGATCGCGGCGTGCCACGAGATCCTGGGATTCCACCAGGCCCACCAGGATCGGATCCTTGCCGTAGGAGGGCGTGAGGCTCAGCTCCAGGCGGATCGGATCCTCCTTCGTGAGCTGGAGGCGAAACCGGGGAGGAAGTTTGAGGCTGCGCAGAACGGCTGCCACGATTCGAGTTCTCTGATCCAACTGTCGGCCTCCGCCGTGATTCGGTTCTACGTTCTGGTTGTACCAGCCCATGGGACCGCAGCAGGCTGATCCGGTGCGCATGTGCGCAAGCCAAGGCTCCGCTCAGAGCGGGTAGCAGTTCATGGCGCCTTGGCTGGGCTAAGGGGTTTCCGGAGGAAGAACCGTTTCCTCCGCACCATCACTGAAGCGCACTGTCAACAGATCCTCCTGGGTAAGGCTGCCGTCGGCGTCGAGTAACTCCGGGTGGATGGTGAGACGGCCGGTGCGGTCAGTGCTCTCCGGCTGAGCACTGACCGGGGCGAAGGGGCTGGGAAACGGGAGATCGGCGGGTCGGGAGACCGCTGTGAATCCCTTGGCCATCACCCGGAACGCCTGCCACAGCAGGCCAAGCAGGCAGGCGCCGTAGAGGAGGGGAAACAGGCGGGCGAGAAAGGGGTCCATCGGTGATGGGCAAGCTGCCGTGGCCGTGGAAGGCCATGGCCCATCATCGCCTGCTTGAAGACCCGGGTGCCATGCTCCAGGCCCAGAGGGTGCTGCAGGCGGCGCCAAAGGCGAGAAACACCAGCAGAACGCTGCTTGTGTCCATATTCATTCATAAAAGTTCTTCAACCCTAGGGGCGGAGCGTCTTGCGTGCAGAGATCCTTTGAGCCTGCGCTTTGCCGCACTTCGTCACACCTTCACTGCCGCAGGCGTTCCTCAACGCCAGGCAACACCGTTACGGTCGGAATCACGTCCCGTTCCTGTTCTGATCGCCATGTCCATAAGGCGTTTGTCTCTCCGCCAGCTGCCTTATCTGCTCCCCCTTGCCGTTCTGCTGGCCTCCCCGGTGCTCACCCGGCCCGCTCCTGCGCCGGCCCAGGCTCAGCCAGGCGGTGCGCCTGGGCTCTCCCGGCAGTCGTTCGTCGCGGACGCTGTCCGCAGCGCCGGGCCGGCGGTGGTGACGATCGACACGGAGCGCACGGTGGTGAGCGGTGGCGGCTCAGGGCTGCCGCGCGGCCTGATGGCTGATCCCTTTTTCCGCCAGTTCTTCAACCTGCCCCAGGCGCAGCAGCCGTCCCAGCGCACCGAGCGGGGTCAGGGCAGCGGTGTGATCTTCCAGGCCGATGGCCTGCTTCTGACCAACGCTCACGTGGTGGAGAACAGCGACCGGGTGTATGTGGGCCTCAAGGATGGGCGCCGGGTGGAAGGGAAAGTGGTGGGGCTTGACCGGCTCACCGATCTCGCCTTGGTGCGTTTGCTGAGCCCAGGGCCGTGGCCGGTGGCCAGGCTCGGGAACTCTGATGCGCTGCAGGTGGGCGACTGGGCGATTGCAGTGGGCAATCCCTTCGGTCTCGATAACACCGTGACCATGGGGATCATCAGTAACCTCAACCGCAACGTGAGCAAGCTGGGCATCACCGACAAGCGGCTGGATCTGATCCAGACCGATGCCGCCATCAATCCCGGCAATTCCGGCGGGCCCTTGCTCAATGCCGATGGTGAAGTGGTGGGGATCAACACCCTGGTGCGCTCCGGCCCCGGCGCCGGCCTTGGTTTTGCGATTCCGATCAACCGCGCCCGCAGCATCGCGAATCAGCTGCTGGCCACCGGCCGAGTGGACCACCCGATGATCGGCGTCGGCCTCGACAACGTGCCCGGCACAAATCCAGGCAGCGCCCCGCGCGGTGCCCTCGTGCGCTCGGTGCTGCCGGGCAGCCCTGCCGCATCAGCGGGTCTGCGGCCCGGCGATGTGATCGTGGCGGTCGAGGGGCGTCCGCTGCCCGGCCCCGCCCAGATGATCGCCGCCGTGGAAAGCAATGGTGTGGGCCGGCCGATGGCGTTGCGCATCATCCGGAACGGCGCTGACATCGACCTTCAGGTCACCCCGACCGCCATGGTGGGCCAGGGCCAGCGGCGCTGATCGATCTCCGGTGCCCAGCGATCCGGGCCACTGAGCAGCTCGCAGAAACGGACGGTGATCAGCAGGGCCACAAAAACGAGCACTGCTGCAGACCCTGGCGAGAGGAACCACGAAGCGAAAGGTCAGAGAAAAGCCATTGGGTCGTCAGACCCAATGGCTTGCTCGTTGGCGTTCAGGCTTGAGTCAAACGGGCTTGGGCCCGTCCTCCTTGGGACAATCGGCCGTGCGCCAATCGGCATTGCGATCGGATCTTTTGAACCATGCAGCCGCTGGTTGAGCGCTGCCGGCCGGAGGGGCTGGCAGCGCTGCGGCGACAGTTCAGAGGCCACCGTCAGAGCACATCCGGGCCAGCCACGGAAAACTCCTGATTCACTTTGAGAGCCGTGGGCTGGCTCTGCCCCGGAGGGTCGCTGAGGCGGCTCGGCGGACTGCCGAGCTGCTGGCGCATCATCCACTCGGTAGCGGCCCGCTGGGTTTGCCAGGCCTGGAGCAACTGTTTGGCCAGACCGCGCAGCGACTGGGCGTCTCCGGTGGAGTCAATGACGCGGGTCATGCGCTCCAACTCAAATTGCTGGCCAAGGGTGAGGGCGAGCGGTTCGGACATTCCTGGCATCGCGGCGGATCAATGAGCCGCCCCAATGCTACGAAGTGTTTCGAGGTCGCTCGTATCGATCGCCACAGAGTTAGAGGGATCGTGTCAGGGTCCCACCATGGCGGGTCTCGCGCCCAGGGATCAGTGGTGCATCCGCAATTGCTCTACACACTCGGTGATGCAGGCACCATCATCCAGTGAGCAAGTGGTGATGCATTCGAAGTAAGACTCGACAGAGTCTCCTGCGGCATCTCGCCCGAGGGCAGCATCCATGGCGATCATGCCGCCGTCAAGGGCATCGGCGCCAAAGGAGGAGGAGGAGGTCAGACGGGGATCGCTCATTGGTCCTGCGGCGTGGGATACGGTCAGGATATGCAGATCAATAGGAGGGGTCCAGGAAAATGAGTTTTCCTGCCTAAGCCTTCATGAAGTTTTCTGTGGTATTCGCTGCATAGAGCGGGCTCTCAGGCGCTTCTCCTGCCTCAGGTCCAGGTGATGCATCCGGCCGTAAGCGGGTGTGGAGTGGCGGGAAGCGGGCCTGGCCATGGTTGGCGCCCCGCTCAAGAGGCCTGGGCACCACTGACCCCGCACAGCTGAAGCCCGGCTCCGACAGCGGGTGATCAGACGTTGAGGGGCCGGTGGGATGCACCGATTGGTCCGGTTGCTTTCGGTTGGTACCCCTGCTTCCTGGTGGCCAACCGTCTGGGGTTGGCGCTGTGGCTTGCCCTGGCTGCGGGCGGCCGCGCTCAGTCCTGGCGGGTCTTGCGCGAGGCCGCTTTGGCCTGCTGCTTTTCCTTGTTGGCGGCCGTTCTGGCGCGACGGGCCTGGACCTCCTGCTCCAGCCGCTCGGCTTCGGCCTCTTCGCGCTTTTTCTCCAGGTAGTAGGCGTAATCCCCCCGGTAGAGCACCAGCTCACCATCGCGCAGCTCCACGATGCGGTTGGCCACCTGGGCGATGAAAAAGCGGTCGTGGGAGACGATCAGCGCCGCCCCGTCGTACTCCTGCAGTGCCTGCTCGAGCATCTGCTTGGCGGGGATGTCGAGGTGGTTGGTGGGCTCGTCAAGGATCAGCAGGTTGCAGGGAGTGAGCAGCATCAACGCCAGAGCCAGCCGCGCCTTTTCGCCGCCGCTGAGCTGCCCCACCTGTTTGAACACCGCATCGTTGCTGAAGCAGAAGCTGCCCAGCAGGGAGCGCACCTGGGTCTGGGTCCAGTCGGGCACCGCCTCGAACAGGGTGTCGATCACGGTTTTCTCCAGATCGAGTGCCTCGGCTTGGTTCTGCTCGAAGTAACCCGGCACCACGTTGTGATCGCCAAGGCGGGCGATGCCCTCGTCGACCGGCTCCAGTCCCATCACCAGGCGCAGCAGCGTCGATTTTCCGGCGCCGTTGGGGCCGACAAAGGCGATCCGATCGCCCCGCTCCACTTCGAGCCCTGCGCCGAGAAACAGGATCCGGTCGCCGTAGCTGTGGCTCATGTCTTCGATCAGCGCCACCTGCCGGCCGGAGCGGGGCGCCGGCGGGAACTGGAAGCTGGGGCCGGACACCCCTTCCAGCGGAGCTTCGATCCGCTCCACCTTCTCCAGCAGCTTTTCGCGGCTCTTGGCCTGGGTGCTGCGGGTGGCGCTGGCGCGGAAGCGGTCGATGTAGGCCTGCTGGCCCGCCAGTTCCTTCTGCTGCCGTTCGAAGGCGGCCTGGGTGGCTTCCCTCTCCAGTGCCTTCTGCTCAAGGTGCTGGCTGTAGTTGCCCAGGTAGGTGCGGGAGATGCCGCGCTCGGTTTCCACGATCTGGTTGCAGATCCTGTCGAGGAAGGTGCGGTCGTGACTGACCACAACGATCGGCACGGGCTGGGCCACCAGGTAACCCTCCAGCCACTGGATCGTTTCCACATCCAGGTGGTTGGTGGGTTCGTCGAGCAGCAGCAGATCGGGATCCTGCAGCAGGACCTTGCCGAGCGCGATCCGCATCTGCCAGCCGCCGGAGTAGTCGCCCACCGGCAGGTCGGCGGATTCGGGGGTGAAGCCGATCGTGGGCAGGAGCTTGTCGATGCGGGCGTCGAGTTCGTAGCCGTGCAGGGCTTCGAAGCGGCTGTGCAGCCGCCCCAGTTCGTGGATCAGATCGTCGAGATGATCGGGGTCGGCGCTGGCCTGCTCGCTCGCCATTTCATGCTCCACCCGGTGCTGCCGGATCAGCACCTCGGCGGCCTCCCCGAACGCCTGGAAGAGCTCCTCCCGCACGGTACGGCTGGGATCCACATCGAATTCCTGCTTGAGGTACACGATGCGGGGATTCCCCTGGCGCACCACCTGGCCGCTGCTGGGTTCCTCAAGCCCGGCGATCAGCCGCAGCTGGGTGGATTTGCCGGCACCGTTCACCCCCACCAGACCGATACGGTCGCCTGGCTTCACTTCCCAGGTGACGTCGCGCAGCACTTCGCCGGTGGGGTAAAGCTTTGAGACGCGTTCCAGACGAAGCACAGCGTGGGGGGTATTGGGAGTTGTGTCCCATCATCACGCCTGTGCCCGCCTGGAACCGTATCGGCACACTGGAGGGAGGAGAAAGGCGCCGCGATGATGACCCACCGGCTGGAGCCATGGTGAAACGACTGGAGCAAGTGGCGGCGCTGGTGGTGGCCGCCGGTCTGGCACTGGTGAGCTACTGGCTGTTCTTCAGCTGGTCGCAGGGTGGCCGCTCCGATCGCCTGGCTCCGCGCAGCCTGACGCCCATGCCGGAAGGAACGGGAACCGAGCTGGCGCGCCCCCAAGGAACAGCCGCGCCGTTAGCAGGGGGCAACCTGCCGCTGCCAGCGGACCGCACACACCCCTGAGCTGGCGCACCTCCCTCTTCATCAGACGTGCGCCAAGGGGCTTGCGCAGAGCCACGCCGGCTGGGTTACGTAGAGCTCGCTGGCCTGGCCTGAGCAGGTAGCTGCGCACCTCGATCAGAGCCCGCCGCGCGCCTTGACCAGCCACTGCCGCGTGCCTTCATCGTGGCTGGCCAGATGCTCCTTCACCTGCTCGGCGGTGACGGGCAGATTCCATTGCGCGCCCAGTTCCACGATCCGCTGCAAGGTGCCCTTCGGGTCTTGCAGCGCCTGGCGGAACAGCAACTGGGTGAGCTCGTGGTCTTGCTGGATGCGGGCGTACAGCTCGGCAACGGGGGTTGGAGCAGCGCTGGAATCTGTCATGGAAACGGATGGGAGCCGTTGATCTGGTTCGACGTTATGGGTGGCTGGTGAGTGGGGCGAGAGATTGTGTGGTGTTGATGGACTTCGGCACCAGGCTGCGGCGGAAGGGGCGTGCCTCCCGCGGGGCCCGCAGCAGCTGGGAGAACAGCACCGCAAGCGCCTTCCACTCCGGCGGAGCCTGACGCTGCGGCCAGCTGCCCGGGGTGCAGTACAGAAACTGAATGAGCGCGTTGTGGCTGTCCCAGCTGAGCGCCTCCCAGGCCAGTGCCACGTTCCGTTCGCGCTTGGCCAGGCAGCTGGCCGGCAGGGGCGCCGGCAGGCCAGGCAGCTGCAGGGTGGCCTCGCTGAACGGCTGCAGGTCGGCGGTGAGGCGGCCTTCCAACCCCCGCTCGCTGATGGCTTCGAGCTGGAGCGTGCAGGTGATCCCCTCCGCCCGCAGCTGGACCGGCAGGTGGAGCGCCAGCCAGGGGGTGGGATCGAGACAGGGGGGATCGATGCAGCAGCGCAACGCCACCAGCAGGGCAAAGGTGTTGAGGCCGCCCCAGAACAGCCCCACCCAGTGGGTGGTGGGAGCCAGCGGGCCCGCCTGCAGCTGCAGCAGCACGGCGCCGAGGTTGGCGAGGTTGACCACCAGCAGCACGAGCAGCGGCAACATCAACGACCAGGCGCCTCCGCCGTGCTGGCGCAGGCGGTGCTTGGGCGTGATCGTGAAGCCTCCGCCCGGCATCACCAGGCTGCGCAGCACGGTGATCGCCAGTGGCACCGCCAACAGCCAGCTCATCAGCTCCGGCAGCAGGGCATGGCGGGAGCCGCGGGTGAGCCAGCCCACCAGGGCCAGTTGGCTGCAGAGCACGGGCAGGGCGTAAACGAGAAACTGCTCGAGCGTCATGCGGATCGGCAGGATGCCCAGCAGCCCCACACACAACGGCATCAGCAGCAGGATCAGCCGGGGCAGGTTGTTGAACCAGTGCAGCAGCCCCTCGCTGTAGGAGAAGCGCTGCTGGGCCGAGAGCCCCCGCAGCCGCAGCGGATTGGCGTTCAGGCGCAGGGTCTGCAGGGTGCCGGTGCACCAGCGCAAGCGCTGCTGGACGAAATCGGCCATCGTTTCCGCCGCCAGACCGGCGCTGAGCTTCTCCGGCAGGTACACGAGGCGATGGCCGCGGGCGGTGAGCTCCAGGCCGGCCACGAAATCCTCGGAGAGCGCCCCCGGGTTGAACCCACCGATGGCCGCCAGCGCCGAACGCCGCACCACGAAGGAGGTGCCGGCACAGACGACGGCGGCATTGCCATCCCGCACCGGCTGGATCCAGCGGTAGAAGCTCTCCTCATCGGGCAGCAGCCAGCGCTCCATCGCCAGGTTGCGCATCAACGGATCGGCGTTGATGAAGGTCTGGGGGGTTTGCACCAGCGCCACATCCGCCTCCAGAAAGAAGCCGAGCGTGCGCTCGAGAAAGTGGGTCTGCGGGATGAAGTCGGCATCGAACACCGCCACCAGTTCCGCATGGCTGTGGCTGAGACCGAAATTCAGATTGCCCGCCTTGGCGCCGCGGCGATCGAGGCGGCTGAGGTAAGTGCAACCGAGGCGGTTGGCGAGCTCTTCCACCTCAGCGCGGCCGCTGTCGTCGAGCACGAACACGCGCTTGTGGGGATAACGCATCGCTGTCACTCCCACCAGACAGCGCCGCAACACCGCCAGCGGCTCGCCGCAGGTGGGAATCAGCACATCCACCGGCGGCTGCCAGGTTCCGGTGCGGAAACAGGCTTCGAGTCGATCGGCCTGCCGCTCCCGTGGCGGAATCGCGCGCCAGCTGAGCAGGATCTGCATCATGCCGGTGCCCAGCAGGAAGGCTTCGCAGCCCAGCAGCACCAGGGAGAGGGTGAGCGCCAGCGCTGATGAGGTGTTGAGGCTGAAGCCCACCCGCCACACCAGGTAACGCAGCACCAGAAACAGCAGCAGCGCCACCGCCAATCGGCGCGCCGCCAGCGGACGCAGGGCTTCAGGCCGGTGGGTGAGCCAGCGGGCCGCCGCCAGCACCAACAGCACCGGCAGCAGGGCGGGGGCCAGCGAGGCCGAAGGAATCAGAGGGAAGGCGTCCAAGGTGGGGTCGGCGTTCCCTGAATACCGTCCAAACACCTTGCCGGATGCATTCCTGCGCCGTGGAAATCGCCGGCCGGGCCTGTGACAGGGTGCGTCTGAGCGTTGCTTGGCCAGCGGGACAGGGGCGCTCGCCTCTGGCGCGTTGGTGTTCTGGGTTGCGCTCAGGCGAGTGGCGCTCAGCCGGGTTCAGGCTGGCACAAGGGGTGGGTAGGCTTCGCCGCGCAGCCGCTCACCTCAGGCCGCGCACGGCGAGTCGAGCTCCTCCTGTTCGGACGCGGAGGCATCTTCCATGGTGCGGGCGTCGAGGCAGAGCACCTTGCGCAGTTGGGCGTAGTTGGAGGCCTGGGATTTGTGGCCCTCCTGGGCTGCGGCGAACTCCGCGCGCTGAAGAACGTGGTGCAGATGGGTGAGCAGATACGTGCTGATCACGGCGGACACGAGCACGTCACTTTTCTCGGCGCCACGGCCCGATCGATCGCTGCGGCCGGCGGCGCGGGCTGCAGTGCTGGCGGCAGCCTGGGCTGGCAGTTTGCTGGCGGCGCGCCTGGCGGGTTTCGAGGCTGCCACCTGGCTTGCCTTGGTGTCGCCGGGGGTGGTGGGTCCGTCCGTGGCCCGGGTCACAGCCCTTGTCACGGCTTTCGTCATGGCTTCGGTCGTGGCTTTGGTCATGGCTTGGGGGCGGCGCATGCGCAGAGCTCCACAAGCATACGGCTGGATACTATCCCTGTGCACTTCTGTACACTCGTGTGTAGAGCAAGCGCACCCTGGGGCCGTGGCCACCCGTCAGACCTCCGCCAGCGGCCGCCCCAAGTCACCTCGCATTCAGGTGGTGCTGCCTGAAGAACTCTGTGAACGGCTCGCCGCGGTGGCGGAGGCGGAGTCGCGCACGGTCAGCAACATGGCCAAGGTGCTCATCCAGCAGGGCCTGGATCGTCTCGATCAGCCGCCGCCCGAGCTGCCGCCGGAACGGCCGCGCGATGCCCGCAGTCAGCGCCAGTTGCGCACCGATCAGTTCCGCCAAGCCCTGGAGCGGCAGCAACGCAATGGACCAGGTCGTCTGCGGGGGGCGCCGCGGCGCCTACGGCTCTACCGGCCGGCGAGCTGAACGGCTTTCTGGTCCGCCGGTTGACCGCGGCTTGGGCTGGCCGGTGCCTGCGGCGGCGGCAGTCGCGGGCGCTCAGGTGGTGGGAGTTGCGCGCACGCCCAGCACTGCGCTGCGGGAGGCCCCGGTGACGGAAGGCAGGGAACCGGGATGGCGGTGGTGGTGCCACCAGGCCAGCAGCGCGAAACCCAGCGCTTCCCGCTGGGCCGGCTCCACCCCCAGCTCCGACAGGGGCCTCACCATCACGCCGCGGCAGCGCTGGCGGAGCTCACGCACCAGCGTGCCGTTGTGGGCGCCGCCGCCGGCCAGTACCAGCTCCACTGGCCGGGTGCCCCGCTCCAGGTCCTGAGCGACAACCGCCGCACTGAAGGCGGTGAGGGTGGCAAGTGCATCTGCCTGCTGGGTGGCAAGTCCTGAGTTCCCGGGTTCGGCTGCCAGGGCGAGTTCCTGCAGGCGGCGGCGCAGATCCTCCTGGCCGAACAGTTCGCGGCCGGTGGACTTCGGCGGTGGCAAGTGGAAATAGTCGTCCTGCAGCCAACGGGCGATCAAGGCGTTCTGCACCTTGCCGCGGGCAGCCCAGGCGCCATCGCGGTCGTAGCCGAGGCGGCCATCGCTGAACTGCGCCACCGCAAGGTCGATCAGGGTGTTGGCCGGGCCGCAGTCCCAGCCCGTCACCGGGGCCTGCCGCTCCGGGCCACTGGCCGGCGGCAGCAAGGTGAGATTGGCGATGCCACCGAGGTTGAGCACCGCCCGCCAGCCGCCGATGCGTGGCAGCAACGCGGCATCGGCGGCTGGCACCAGTGGCGCGCCATGCCCGCCGAGTGCCAGGTCATGGGCGCGCAGATCAAACACCACCGGCGTGTGCAACAGCTGGGCCAGCAGGGGGCCCTGCAGGAGTTGCCAGCTGGCACCGCGACCTTCGGGTGTGGGCGGGCGATGCCAGAGGGTCTGGCCATGGCAGCCCACCAGCTCCGCATCGCCGGCAGGATCGCAGCTGCGGGCGGCGCGCGCCTGTTCGACGGTGACCGCCTCCGCCAGATCCAAGAGCGCGGCGGCGGTGTGTGGCTCCCCCTGACCCACCGCCACCAACTGGGAGCGCAGCTGCTCGGGGTAGGGGGTCGAGGTGCTGTGCAAGACACGCCAACGGGGATGGTCGCGAGGACCTTCAAAGCTGGCCAGCACGGCGTCGATGCCATCGGCGCTTGTGCCGCTCATCAGGCCCAGAACCTTCATCGGCTCAATGGGAGGGAAGGGCCTCGAGCGCCTCGCTGCTGCCCATCACCACCAGCAGTTCGTCCTCGTTGAGCACGTGGGAGGCCGGCGGGTTCACGGTGAGGTGGTTCTGGGGACCGGCCGCCAGCACGCTGACGTCGTGGTTCTTGCGCAGGTTCAGATCGCGCAACGAGCGACCCACGAACGCCGTCGGTACCTTGATCTCCTCGATGCTGTTGCGGTCGTCGAGACGCAGCCGCTCCAGCAAGTTGGGCCGCACCAACTCCATGCCGAGCCGGGTGCCCTGCATCTTCGAGGGGAACACCACCCGATCGGCGCCGACCCGCCGGAGCATCTTTTCGTGAAGATCGCTGGTGGCCCGCGCGATCACCTGGCGCACGCGGCTGCCGGGAGCATCCTTGACGATCAAGGTGGCGGTGATGCTCGCCTCGATCGGCTCACTGATCGCCACCACCACCGTGCCCACATCAAGGGCGCCAGCTGCGCGCAGCGCTTCCTCATCGGTGCAGTCCACGACCCGCGCCTCGATGGCCGGGTCCACCTGGCGCATTTCATCGATCGCCCGCTGGGAGTTGTCGATGGCCAGCACCTCCGCATCGAAGCGAAGCAACTCCTTGCAGACGGCACTGCCGAAGCGGCCCACGCCGATCACGGCGAAGCTTCTCGATACCGTGTCGCTGCCACCTTGCCACTGCCACCACTGGGTCATGAGCGGTGCAATGGCAGGGGACACAGGGAAAGGCGCATGACGATCAGAGGGGGAGCTCTTCGCGGGGATAGCCCTCACGATTGTGGGTCCTGTTGGGGTAGAGGGAGGAGAGCAGCAGCAGAATCCCCACCCGGCCCACAAGCATGCCCACCATCAGCACCAACTGCCCGCAGCGGTTGAACTGGGCGGTGACGCCCACATTGAGCCTCACGGCGTCGAAGGCCAAGCACCGGGGCCATGGCCACCACGCACAGCACGAAGCAGGGCGAATGTGGTGGTTGTGGTGCCGACACCGACGATCGACAGCTGCATGACCGTGATCACCGAGGTGACGGTGAACAACCCTTCCCACCAGCACACGTCGTCGCTGGAGCAGAACGGGCTGGCCATCACCACGGTGCTCAGGGCGATCACCAGCATCCCTGTCACCAGGGTGAACTGCGGAACGATGAGACGTGCTGCCAGCCCGATCGTGTGATCACGTGTTGGGCTGGGGGGTCATGCGCAGGTAGGGCTTGACCTCAGTGACGCCTTTGGGGAACTTGGCCCGGGCGTCTTCGGTGGAGATCGAGGGAACCACGACGCAGTCGTCGCCCTGCTGCCAGTTCACCGGTGTGGCCACCTGGTGGTGATCGGTGAGCTGCAGGGAATCGATCACCCGGAGGATTTCATGGAAGTTCCGGCCCGTGCTGGCGGGATAGGTGATCTGCAGACGCAGTTTCTTGCTGGGATCGATGATGAACACCGAACGCACGGTGAGGTTGTTCAGCGCCTTCGGGTGGATCATCCCGTACAGATCGCTCACTGATTTGTCCGCATCCGCCAGGATCGGATAATCAACGATCGTGCACTGGGTTTCATTGATGTCGCCGATCCAGCCTTTGTGGCTCTCGGCGGAATCAACGCTCAGGGCAATCGTCTTGACATTGCGCTTCTCCCACTCCGGGCGCAGGCGGGCCACTTCACCCAGCTCCGTGGTGCACACGGGGGTGTAGTCAGCCGGGTGGGAAAACAGCACGACCCAGCTGTCGCCGGCGAAGTCGTAGAGGTTGATCGGACCCAGCTGGGAATCCTGGGTGAAATCGGGGACGGTGTCACCGAGTTGAAGAGGCATGGCAGGGGGGATGAGACATGGTTGATCGTGCCATAGCCCTGCGGTCAGCTGACCCGGGTGATCATCCAGTTACGCAGTCCCTCCAGGCCGAAGTTTGCGGTCGCTGACACAAACAGCATGGTGGGGTGCAAGGTGCGGGCCAGCTCCAGCGCCTGCGCGTCGCAGCGGTCGATCTGGTTGCCCACCATCTGACGCGGCGCGGTGCTGCCGAGGGTGTCGAGCAGGGCGTTCACTGCTTCGAGCTGCTGCGGCCAGGCCGGGTCCGAAAGATCGACCACCACCAGCAGCTGATCGGCGTCGAGGGTTTCCTCCAGCGTCGAGCGGAACGCCTCCACCAGGGGCGGCGGGAGGGCGCGGATGAAGCCGACCGTGTCAGTGATCAACAGCCGCACCAGCCCCCCTTGCCCATCCGGCAGGTCAAGCCGCCGCGTGGTGGGATCGAGGGTGGCGAACAGCTTGTTCTCGGCCAGCACCTCCTCCCCCGCCACCGGGCGGGTGAGGGCATTGAGCAGGGAGCTCTTGCCGGCATTGGTGTAGCCCACCAGGGCCAGCCGCCTGACGCCCTGGCGTCCCTCGCGCAGGCGCGCCCGGTGCTCCCCCAGCCGCTGAACCTCCCGCTGCAGTCGGTCGAGGCGTCGGGCAATGGCCCGCCGGTCTTTTTCCAGCTGGGTTTCCCCCGGGCCCCGGGTGCCGATGCCACCCCCCTGACGCGAGAGGCTCTGGCCGCGGCCGCTGAGCCGCGGCAGCCGGTAGCGCAGCTGGGCCAGTTCCACCTGCAGACGCCCGGCGCCGCTGGCGGCCCGCTGGGCAAAGATGTCGAGAATCAGTTCGGTGCGGTCGCTGATCGGCAGGTCCAGCAGCCGCTCCAGGTTGCGGGCCTGCACCGGCGTCAGGTCCCGATCGGTCACCACCAGGGTGGCTCCCAGTCGGCGGGCCTCCAGGGCCGCCTCGCGCAGTTTCCCTTCTCCCCAGAGCGTCTGGGGCGCCGCTTGCTGGCGCTTCTGCTGGATCAAGCCCACCGGCAGCGCGCCGGCGCTGCGCACCAGCCCTTCGAGCTCGGCGATGTCGCGCTGGCTGGCGGCACCGTCCTCACCGATCAGGGCCAGCAACAGCACCCGCTCGGGCCCAGCCTGGGGCGCCGGCCCCGGGGCGTCGTTGGCGGCCTCCGCGGGCAACGGCGAGTCAGCGGCCTCGCAGAGCTCGGCCAGGTCGGCCTCTCGGTACAGGGCCCAGGGGCGCCCCTCCTCCTGGCTGATGGTGTAGGACGCTGCCGCCCAGCGCCCGCCCGCGGCGGCCTTGTCGGGGTAGCGCAGCCACACCAGCGGCTCCAGATCGAGCCCCACCAGCGCTTCGCTGGCCAGCGGCTCCAGGCCGGGCTTGCGGCCCACGCAGGTGATCAGGCGCAGGTCGCTCCCCTGGCGCCGCTCGCTGCCGGGCAGTCGCTCGATCAGCCGGCCCGATTGCTCCAGTGGCCCCACCCACAGCAGGCGGGTGAGGCCGCGGCCGTCCACCACCAGGCTCAGCGGCAGCTCCAGCTCACGGGCCTCGGCGGCCAGCCGTTGCAGGCAGAGCAGTTCCGCGCCTCCCCCTTCCGGGTGCCGGCGGTGAGACAGCCGCTCCAGGCGGCGTTTCTGGGCGGGGCGCAGACCGCTGACACGCCCCAGCAGCACAGCTTGTTTCAACGGCGCGGGTGCATCGGGTCAGGGGCGTTGGATCCGCAGGCAACGCACACCGGTGGCAGCCGCCCCTTCAGCATCCTCGGGGCTGTCCCCCACATGCCACACCTCAGCGGCCTCAAGGCCGAGGGCCGTCAGCGCCAGCCGGAAGGGCAGGGGATCGGGTTTGGCGGCCCCGGCCGCGCTGGACACGATCACCGCCTGAAGATGTTCCGCCAGGCCCAGCCCGCTGAGCAGCCCGTTCAGACGCCCGTCGAAATTGCTCACCACCGCCAGCCGGAGGCCCACGGCCGCCCAGTGTTCAAGCGCGGGAGCCACCCCGGGGAGCACCCGCCACAAAGCAGGATCAGCAAAGCGGAGATACAGCTCCTCCTGCAGGGCGCCAGGGGCGGGCGCGCCGCTGCCAGCGCCCTGCAGGGCAGCATCGATGCGTGCGCCCCACCACTGCCGCTCGGCCCGTTCCAGTTCCTGCTGTTGCAGACCCGGAAAGGCCAGGGGCGGGGCCTGGCGCAGCACGGCCGGAAAGACCTGGTCGATCGCGGCAGCGCTCAGCGTGATTCCATGCCCGGCGGCGGCGGCGGCATAGGTGGTGCCCACCGATTCCCGCAGGCCGATCAGGGTGCCCATCGCATCGAGCAGCAGCCCCTTCGGGGCCGGCCAGGCGTCCGTGGCAGCGGCGGCGATCAGGGTCGGGGCGGCGGCGTGCGGGCGGGTTCGCCGGCGCCGAACAGGGGGCGGCCCAGATCGGAAAGCCAGCCGGCGGCCACGCGCAGCTGGTGGGGGAGCCCCGGCAGACGGCCCAGGTAGGTGAGCTGGCGGAGGCGGTAGGCGGCGGATCCGGCCAGGGTGAGGCCCAGCCCGGTGAGGCTGGCCTCGCCGATGCCAAGGCTGATCATCTCGCCGAGATCGTTCCAACGGAATGGGCTGGTGGGTTCGCCGGCCAGGCTGCGAATCAGGTTGTCGGCCAGCACGTCGGCCTGCTGGAAGGCCACCTGGGCCGTGCCGGCCAGGGGCTCACCATCGGCATCGGCCGCATGGGCCACATCGCCGAGGGCAAACAGGTGGGGATGGTGCACCAACGACAGATCGGGGTGGCAAAGCAGACGGCCGCGGCGGTCGGTGGCCGCGGTGGGCGTGATCGCCGGCGCCGCCGCTGTCACCCCGGCGGTCCAGACCACGCCATCGACGCTGAGATGCTCCGTGTTGGCGGCGCCCCCGCCCGCCGGTTCGTGTCGCAGCGTGACCCCGCCCGCCTCCACGGCTTCCACCCGGGTGTGGGTGCGCAGGCGCACATCGCGGCGCAGCAGGGCGGCGCGGGCCTGCTCCCGGTTGAAGGCTCGCGCCTCAGGCAACAGCTCGGCGCCCTGCTCCACCAGTTCCAGCACGGCGTGGCCGTGCAGCAGGTCGGCAAGCTTGCAGGCCAGCTCCACTCCGCTGGCCCCGGCCCCCACGATCGCCAGACGCTGCAGGGGGCGCTGCTGCGCCTGGAGTTGTTGTACCAGCGCCTGAAGGCGCTCCACATCCGCCAGGCAGCGGAACTGCAGGGCGTGGTCGTGCACGCCGGGGATGCCGAAATCATTGCTGCGGCTACCGGTGGCCACCACCAGCCGGGAGTAGGGAAGGCAGCGGCCCTGCGCGGTGGTGACGGTGCCGCTGGCGGCGTCGATGCTCACCACCCGGTCGCGCAGCCAGGCGATGCCGCGGCTGGCCAGCAGGCTGGCGTAGGGCGGCGCCACCTCCCAGGCACGCAGCTCATCGGAGAGCAGCTCGTAGAGGAGCGGCAGAAAAACGAACCGCTCGTTCGGCTCCACCAGCACCACAGGCGGAGGGTCACGCCGGGCAGCCAGGGCGAGCGCCGTGTAGAGGCCACCGAAGCCGCCCCCGACGATCACCACCGGATGGGGGGGCTCCCACGAGGACGTGGTGCCCGCACCGGCTTCGGCTGGATTGGGGAAGGGGGTGCGGTCCCCGCTGGTCTCCGCCATGGGTACGGCGTCTCGGTTGTGGCGTTGGCTACCCGAACCCTAACCAGAGCGTTTCATCACAGGAGATGATGGCGTTCATGGCCGCCACCATCTCCCCCACCCTTCCCACCGACCGCCAGGGCCTGCCACTCGACGCCGAGGCCGCAGGGGCGGTACTGGAAAGCCTCACTCCCCCGCATCAGCTGCGCTGGGGAACGGACACCTTCGGGGATCGCTTCGCCGTGATCACCAGCTTTGGCATTCAGTCTGCGGTGCTGTTGCACATGGCCGCCGCCCACGATCCCGCTCTGCCGGTGATCTGGGTCGACACGGGCTATCTCCCCCCCGAGACCTACCGCTATGCAGAGCAGCTCACGGATCTGCTGTCGCTCAATCTGCACGTGGCCCAAGCCGAGCTCAGCCCAGCCCGTATGGAGGCTCTGCATGGCCGGCTGTGGGCCACAGGCGATGCCGATGATCTGGATCTGTACCACCGCCTCCGCAAGGTGGAACCACTCGATCGCGCGTTCGACACGATCGGCGTGGCCTGCTGGGCCAGCGGGGTGCGTGGCGTACAGACTGACCACCGCGCCTCAATGCTGCCGCTCCAACCGGTGCGGGGCCGCTGGTCGCTTCGACCGCTGCTGAACTGGACCAACCGGGACGTCTACTACTACCTGCAGAACAACGGCCTCCCCCAGCACCCGCTCTTCGAACAGGGGTACTCCACTGTGGGCGACTGGCACTCCAGCGGCCCCGACGACGGTAGTGGCCGCGCCACCCGGTTCGGTGGCCTGCATCAGGAATGCGGCATCCATCTCTCCGGTGTGATGGGCGAGGGCATCTAGGTGGTGGGGCTCGCCGGCGGCACTCCGGGCCGCGCTGCGAGCCTGGTGCTGCTGATCGGCAACACTCACTGGCACTGGGGGCGGCGCGAACCGGCCTCGGAGCCTGATGAACTGGCAGGCCTCCGCTGCTGGAGCACGCGGCCGCCCCAGAGCCTGGAGCCAGCAGACCGCGACCTGCTGGTGGCCTGGGCCGCCGTGGGCCCCTTGCCGCCGGAGCTGGCCTTGCCGCTGCGGCACAGGTGCACGCTTGATGCCGTGCCCCTGCTGGGCATGCCGGCCTGGCTTGGCATCGATCGGGCTCTGGCGGGCTGGGGAGCCTGGCAGCGTCAGCAGGCGCGTCTGGCGCCTCAAGGGCGCCTGGGGGGTGGTGGCCAAAGCGATGGCACCAGTGGCGCGGTGCTGGTAGCCGATGCCGGCACGGCGCTGAGCCTCACCCGGGTGGCCGGAAGCGGCGCCTTCGCGGGCGGAAGGCTGCTGGCTGGCGCCGGTCTGCAGCTGGCGGCGCTGGCCGGGGCCACGGCCCTGCTGCCGCAAGAGCGACTGCCGGATCCGGGCATGCCCCTCGACCTCTGGCCCAGCGTCACTGGAGCTGCCATGGCCAGCGGTTGCCTGTGGGGGTTGGCCCATGCGATCGCCGGGGCCTGCCGGCAACACGATCCGGAGCCGCCGCCGGGCCTGTGGCTCACCGGCGGCGATGGCCCCCGGCTGGCCCCGCTGCTGCAGGAGCTGGGTCAGCCGTTCGAGCTCGTGCCCGACCTGGCGCTGGAGGCGCTGGACGCGCTGAGCGCTGCCCGGCTCAGGCGGCTGGGGCGCTCAGGCCCAGATCGATGAGCACCTGCTCCGCCATTTCCTCGGCTTTCACCTTGCGGTAGATCTTCTCGAGGGTGCCATCGGGGGCCACCACGAAGCTGTGGCGCATCATCCCCATGTATTCCTTGCCCATGAACTTCTTCAGTCCATAGCTCTCGTAGGCGGTGGCCACCGGACAGGGTTCCGCATCCGTGAGCAGGGTGAAGGGGAGCTCGTATTTGCTGATGAACTTGCCGTGGCTGGCGGCCCCGTCCTTGCTGATGCCCAGCACCTTGATGCCATGGGCTTCGAACTGGCTCCACAGATCGCGGAAGCCGCAGGCTTCCTTGGTGCAGCCCGGGGTGTCATCCTTCGGATAGAAGTAGATCACCACGCGCTGGCCCTTCAGGGCGGAGAGCTGCACCGGATGGCCTTCCTGATCCGGCAGGGTGAACTCGGGCGCGGGATCACCGATCTCAAGGGTCATGAAGCTGTCCAAAGCTGGGCTGGCTGGAGCCTAGGGGCGGCTAGGGTCCGCCCACTTCCTGGCCGCTCATGGCCCCCGTCGTGCGCCTTGGTCTGATCGGAATCCTGGTGGCGCTCGGCCTGGCCGGCCTCACCCAGATGCGCCTGCACCCCCCCCTGGCCAGCCGTACCGATGCGGACACGGCGGGGCTGTTGGCGCGGCTGGAGACCCAGGAAGCCCTGCTCGGGCAGCGCCAACAGGTGTCGCTCTTGCTGAACCGTTTCGTGGGCGCGGAGATCACCCGCTACTTCTGGGGCGGCTTCACCCCTTACCTCGATGTGCTCGGCATCGAGATTCCCGCCACCATGACGGCCGATGTGGTCTTCAACCAGGACCGGGTTCAGCTGGTGCTCACCCCGACCGGTGGCGATGAGATCTACCTTGCCCGGGTGGAGGCGGTCGAGAATGCCCCCCGCGGTGCCGTCTGCCGTGGATCCCGGCCGGCGCCTGATCCCGAGGCCTTCCCCAGCCAGGACAACCGGCTCCTGTGTCCCGCCGGCTGGGTGGCCCTACCGGCCGTTCGCCCCGCCACCGCAGGGGCGGTGCGGTCTTGAACCCCTGGTGAGCGGCCTGCCGGTCATGCCCCACGCTGATGAGGTTCCGCTGCAGAGGCGCCGCATCCCTAGCACCTGACGCGCTTGGGTCTTCATGTTCGACCGATGACGAGTTGTTGGCAGATGCAACCGGGCTGATTAGGTTCGGATTGTTGTTCCAGAACTGATCCGTGCTGAAGCGTCTTGCCGCTGGCCTCCTGATGGGGTCGGCTCTCGTGGCCTCCACCCTGCCGGCCTCCGCCGCTGTTGATAACGACCTCCCCGTGCGCTGGAACACCGGCGGTGCCGTTTGGTCCACCCCCATGGGCGCTTTCGGCACCTTCCTTGAAACCGGCGAAATCACCGACCGTGGCTTGGCTGGTGGCCTCAATCTTTCCGGCTGGACGGCCGCCGAAGTGCGCGACGGTCTCTCCAAGTCGTACAGCGTCGACCTGGTCGGCGTCACCCGTTTCCTCTATTCCGATGAGGGCGTGAAGTTCCTCAAGAATCAGAGCCGCAGCTATTTCCCGTACTGGACGATGAGCACCTACGCCGTGCAGGGTCTGCGCAGCGCGATCATTGCCGATGCCAAGGATGGCCAGATTTCCTCGGCCGGAATCATGGCGGCGCTGCCGGTGGATTACCGCCTGGCTGATACCTGCGGCACCTACGACGGCAAGCAGAACATCTGCGCCGAAGGCAAGTGCAAGGAAGGTTCCGCCCAGTGCACCTCCCTGCTGTCCTGGTACGTCTTCCTGCCGGCCTGCATCCAGGCCAACCAGATGGGCGATCCCGTGGCCAAGGTTCAAAACTTCCAGGCTCCTGTGGTTGCCCCTGCCGCCGCCGACCCCATGCCCATCCGCGGCCTCTGGTGAACCCTCGCGGTTCAGCCTTACCGCCCCGGGATTCCCGGGGCTTTTTTCATGGCCACCAGCAGCGTGTGCTGCAAGGCCTGTGCCAGCTCTGCCCCTTCCAGATCGGCGCTGAGCTGCTCCAGCCGCCCGGTGGAGTTGCTGCCGAGGGCGGCGCTCAGCTGGCGCCCATAGCTCGCCCCCTCGCTGAACCAGCGCTGACGCAAACCGGCGGAGAGCGTCACGCTGAGCGGTTCGCGCCACTGCTCCGCTGCCACGCGCCAGCCCCGCGCCTCAAGGCCCTGTTGCAGGGCGTCCGCGCCGGGGCCGTTGGCCAGTTCGCCGCTCTCCCAGGCAGCCGCCTGCTGCAGAAGGGTGGCCAGCTCCCGGGGCATGGATCGCTGCCGTTGCCGCACCAGCTCAGTGAGGGCTCCTGCTGGACCGATCAGCGGCAGGCTCTGCAGCAACCGGATCTGGGCCTGGGGCGCCGCCAGCTCGTCGATGCGATCCAGCCAGGCCGCCAGGCCTGACGGCCCCAGCTCCTGAAAAGGGGAGCGGCCCACGATCCACTCGAAGCGCTCACCCGGCTCCAGAGTCGCGATCAGTGCCTCGGGCTGATCACTGGGAACGCACAGCAGCCGCGGGCGTCGCAGCTGATCCAGCACCTGCAGCTGGGCCTCCAGCCGGCCCCGTTCCGCCTCTGCCGCCACCGTGATCACCACGCCTCCTTCCGGCGTGGCGTCGAGCGGATCCAGGCTCCACAGCAGCGAGCGCGCATTCAACACCAGGCAGCGGTCCTGCCGCTGCCACCGCACCCCCTGCCAGAAGCGCTGCCGCAGCCGCTCGAGGCGCTGGCCCTCACTGCCGATCTGGCGCCGTAGCCAACGTTGCAGAGCCGGATCCTCCGGGCCAGTGGTGAGCAGGATCCCCTGCTCGAGATCGGCTTCGGCCGCGGCCGCCAGCTGGGCAGCCCGACGCCGCTGCAGGCCCGCTCCGAGCCCTCCCTCCCAGCCCAGGGCACCCGGCTTCCAGAACACCTCCCCCTGCAGGGCACCGGGCAGATATTGCTGGGCCACCCAGTGCTCCGCGTAGGCGTGGGGGTAGCGGTAGCCCACCCCGTCGCCGAAGGCCTTGCCATCGCGGTTGGCATCCCGCAGGTGGGAGGGCACCTCCTGGCGGCTGGTGGCATGCACGCTCTTGAGCGCATCGAAGAACCCCAGCACGCTGTTGCTCTTTTCGGTGGAGGCCAGGTAGAGCGCCGCCTGGGCCAGGGGGTAGAGCCCTTCGGGCAGGCCCACCCGCTCGAAGGCGGCGGCGCAGGCCTCCACCACCACCACGGCCTGCGGATCCGCCAGCCCCACGTCCTCACCGGCGGCGATCAGCATGCGGCGGAAGATGAAGCGGGGGTTTTCGCCTGCCTCCACCATGCGGGCCAGCCAGAACAGGGCGGCATCGGGATCGGAGCCCCGCAGTGACTTGATGAAGGCACTGATCGTGTCGAAGTGGGCATCGCCCTGCTTGTCGTAGAGCACGGCCCGCTGCTGAATCGACTCTTCGGCGATCGCCAGATCGATGCGGATCACCCCATCGGCGCCGGGGTCTGTGGTTTCCACCGCCAGTTCCAGGGCATTGAGCAGGCTGCGGGCATCGCCGCCGGCCACATCCAGCAGGTGGGCGCTGGCGTCGGCCTCGATCTGGATCGGCCGCCCGCCATAGCCATGCTCCACATCCGCCAGCGCCCTCTCCAGTAAGCGGCGCAGATCCCCAGGCTCGAGCGGTTGCAGGCGGAACAGGCGGGAGCGGCTCACCAGCGCCTTGTTCACCTCGAAGAACGGGTTTTCCGTGGTGGCGCCGATCAGGGTGATCGTGCCGTTCTCGACCCAGGGCAACAGGGCGTCCTGCTGGGCAGCGTTGAAGCGGTGCACCTCATCGATGAACAGGAAGCTGCGCAGACCGTGCCGACCCAGCCGTTCACGCGCGGCCTCCACCTCGGCCCGCAGCTCCTTCACCCCCGCCAGCACCGCGTTCAGGCTGGCGAAGTGGGAGCGGGTGGTCCCGGCGATGATGCGGGCGAGTGTGGTCTTCCCCACACCAGGTGGCCCGTGCAGGATCAGGTTGCCCACCCGGTCGGCGGCGATGGCGCGGCGCAGCAGGCGCCCCGGGCCGAGGATCGCCTCCTGGCCGACGAAGTCATCAAGCCCGCGCGGCCGCATGCGGTCGGCCAGCGGGGCGATCTGCTGGCGCTGGCGCGCAGCTTCGAAGTCGAACAGATCGGTCACACCCTTCTGGTTCGCCGCAATCCTCGGCATGCTGACCCGGTGGGTGACAATCCTGCGACCCACCCCGGCGCAGTGCATTGACGCGTGGGTCCTTCAGAATCCCCCCAACCAGAGCCTGCTGCGTGATTCTTCCTCTCCGCTCCATGTCAGTTGGAACGGGTGTGTCTCTGGCGGCCGCCCTGCTGGCACTCTCGGGTTGTGGAAGCGGCCCGCCAGCGCCGCAGCAGCGCCAGGTGCAGGTGTCCACCCAGCCGGTGGCGCTGGGTCGCTTCAGCAACGATGTCGACACGATCAGCACCCTGGAGGCGATTGAGGAGGTGCAGCTGGCCGCCCAGACCGCCGGCCGCATCGAGCGCCTGTTCGTGCGTCAGGGCGATGTGGTGCGCCAGGGCCAGCTTCTGCTCGTGCTCGACCAGGCCCAGGTGCGCGCCGATGTGGCCAGCCTGATCGCGCAGCGCGACAAGGACCGGCTCAATTACGAGCGCTTTGAGTTCCTGGTGCGCCAGGGTGCCGCCAGCGCACTGCAGCGTGATCAGCTGCGCGCCGAATACATCCAGTCGCGCGAGGCGGTGGTGGCCCGACAGGCTGACCTCGCCTTCAACAACCTCACCGCGCCGATCGGGGGGGTGATCAGTGACCTGCAGGTGAAGCAGGGCGATGTGATCGCCGCCGGCGCGCCCTTCACCAAGGTGGTGCGCAACGACCGGCTGATGGCCCGCATCGATGTGCCGGGCGCCTTCAGCGACCGGGTGCGGCCCGGCCTGCCGGTGGTGCTCCAGGAGCCGCTGGGCGATCGGGTGCTGGCCAGGGGCGTGGTGGGATCGGTGGACCCGGCCGTCACCCCCGGCACCCAGGCGTTGCTGCTGAAGGCGGAGTTCCCCAATCCCAATGGCGCGTTGCGCACCGGTCTGCGGCTGCGCACCCGCGTGCAGCTGGCGGCTGGCGATGTGCCCTCCGTGCCGTTCGTGGCGGTCACCCAATCGTCGGGTCAGAGCTTTGTGTTCGCGGTGGGAACCCTGCAGGATCTGGAGCGCAACCCCGGCAGGGCCGACCTGGAGGCGCTGCGCAAGTTGCCACCGGGCACCAGCTTCGCCTTGCAGGTGCCGGTGCAGCTCGGTGAGCTGCAGAACAACCGCTATCCGGTGCTCAAGGGCGTGGATCTCAACGATCGGGTGATCACAACCAACCTGCTCACCCTGCGTCACGGCACACCCGTGACGGTGAAGTAGGGAGCCGCCGATGTCTGCTTCCGACAATTTCATCACGCGGCCGGTTCTGACCACCGTCTGCAGCCTTCTGATCGTGATCGGCGGATTGATTGCGATTCCGCTGCTGCCGATCGAGAACCTCCCTGATATTGCTCCGCCCACCGTCACGGTTAATTCCAGTTACAACGGCGCCGATGCGGTGTCGGTGGAGGAGGGGGTCACCAATGTGCTGGAGCAGCAGATCAACGGGGTGGAGAACATGGAGTTCATCACCTCCTCCAGCTCCGCTTCGGGGGCCAGTTCCATCACCGTGTCGTTTGCCAGTGGCACCGACGGTGACATCAACCAGGTGAATGTGCAGAACCGGGTGTCTCAAGCCCAGCCCCAGTTGCCCGAGGAAGTGAGGCAGTCGGGGGTCTTGGTGAACAAAGCCTCCAACTCCATTCTGCTCGTTTATAACTTCGGCAGCGAGGATGCCGCCAATGCCTACAGCACGGAATTCATCAGTGGTCTGCTTGACCAGAACCTGATCGATGAGCTCAAACGGGTGCGTGGGGTGGGCAACATTGCCTACGCCGGTAACCGCAAGCTCGCCTTCCGTCTCTGGCTCGACCCCGACCGGCTCGCGGCCAACAAGCTGAGCTCGGCCGATGTGGTGAACGCGTTGCGCAGCCAGAGCCGTCTGGTGCCGGCCGGCCAGGTGGGCGGCGAGCCTTCACCGGAGGGCCAGCTGTTCACCTTCACCGTGCAACTGCAGGGCCGCCTGCGCAGCACCCAGGAATTCAGCAACCTGATTCTGCGCACCACCGATCAGGGCGGCCTGGTGCGTCTGCGAGATGTGGGCCGGGTGGAGCTGGGGGCGGAAAGCTACGACGCCAATGCCACTGACCTCAGGGCGACACCTTCTGTGGGCCTGCTGGTTTATCAGCTGGGCGGCAGCAATGCTCTGGAGGTGTCAGAGGCGGTGGAGAACGTGATCGAGAACTTCCGGCTCACGATTCCGCCGGGAATGAAGATCGAGAAGATCTACGACACCACCGATTTCATCAACGCGTCCATCAGAGGCGTCACCAACTCGCTGCGGGATGCGGTGGTGCTTGTGGTGCTGATCCTGTTCCTGTTTCTCCAGAACTGGAAAGCCACGCTCGTGCCCGGCATTGCCATTCCGGTGGCGCTGGTGGGTACCTTCCTGTTTGTGAAGGTGGCGGGCTTCTCGCTCAATCAGCTCACCCTGTTCGGCCTGGTGCTGGCCACAGGCCTGGTGGTGGATGACGCGATCACCGTGATCGAAGACACCTCCACCAAAAAGGGGCAGGGCATGACTGCCCTGGAGGCCGCCAAGAGCACGATGAACGAGCTGTTCGGCGCCGTGATTGCCACGTCGCTCGTGCTGTTTGCGGTGTTCCTCCCGGTGCTCTTCTTCCCGGGGGCCACCGGCACGATCTACCAGCAGTTCGCCGCCACGATCATCTTTTCGGTGGCGATCTCCACCTTCAATGCGCTCACCTTTTCCCCCATGCTCTCGGCCCTGCTGCTGGCCAGGGAGGGGGATCCGCCAGGCCGCCGCGCTTACACGATCGCCGGCGGATCCATCGGCTTCATCTACGGCCTGCTGGTGAGTGGCCGCGGGGCTCTGCTGGTGATCGGTGTGGTAGTCGCGGGCCTGCTGCTGGGCTATCTGCTGAGTCTGATCACCCGGCTGCCACTTCGTCTGCCCATCACGATCGGCGCTGCCGTGGTGGGGCTGCTGATGGCCCGGGTGGAAGCGCCGATCACGGTGCTGGTGTTCACCGCGATCGGCGTGCTGGTGGGTTTCTTCCTCGGCCCGATCTTCAAGGGCTTCAACCGGGTCTATGCCTCCGGAGAAGCGTGGTACCAGCGGGCCCTGGGCTGGGTGCTCAGCCGCCGCGCTCTGATCATGGGAGTGCTGGTGGGGGGCGTGGTGCTGACGGGAGTGGCCTTCACCTCAATCCCCTCCGGCTTCGTGCCGATCGAAGACCAGGGCTATGCGATCGGTTTTGTGCAGGCCCCCGATGGCAGCTCCTCTCAGACCACCAGCAAGATCAACGATCAGGTGGCGGAGATCCTTCGCACCGAAAAAGACATCAGTACCGCCTTGCTCATCAGTGGCTTCAGCCTGGATGGCAATGCCCCCAACAAGGGCCTGTTCTTCTTCGGTACCAAGAACTGGGACGTACGTCCCAACCCCGATCAGGCCATGGAGGCGATCGTGGAGAGGCTGAACCGCAAGCTTTCGGTGATCAGTGGCGCTCGGATTTTCGTGGTGGAGCCCCCCGCGATCCCCGGCTACGGCACCTCCGGTGGTTTCGAGTTCCAGATGCTCGACCAGAGCGCCGGCGCCCTCACCCTGCCCGATTTCTTCGCCAGAGCCCAACAGCTGATCGCCAAGGCCACCGCCACCGGTGATTTTGGCCGGGTGTTCACCCAGTTCAGCCCTGAATCTCCGCAGCTGGAGGTGAGTGTCAACCGCGATCAGCTGGCGGCTCTCCAGGTGGATTACGGCCAGGCGATGCAGGCCTTCAGCTTCTATTTCGGTGGTGCCTACATCAACGACACCTTCCAGGAGGGCAAGATCCGGCGTGTCTATGTGCAGTCGGATGAGGCTTTCCGGGCCACGCCGCAGCAGCTCACCTCGCTGTTCGTCAACAATCTCAAGGGTGAACCCGTTCCGTTGGCAGAGGTGTTCACGGTGGAACCTGCCACCGGCCCTTCGGTGATCCCTCACTTCAACCTGTTCCGCTCGATCAAGGTGGAAGGCAGCCCGGCGCCGGGGCGCAGCTCCGGCCAAGCGATCACGGGCATTCAGGACCTGTTCAAGCAGATGGAGGTCAACGGGCTCGGCTTCGACTGGACCGGCCTCTCGCGCGAGGAGATCAAGGCCGGAGCGCTGGCTGTGGTGATCTTCGCTCTCGGCATCCTGGTGGTGTACCTGGTGTTGGCCGCCCAATATGAGAGCTACACCGATCCGATCATCATCCTGATGACCGTGCCCACCGCCATGCTCGGCGCTCTGGCGTTTCTGGCGGCCCGCGGCGAGGTGCTCAACATCTATGCCCAGGTAGGCCTGGTGATGCTGATCGGCCTGGCGGCCAAGAACGGCATCCTGATCGTGGATCTGGCCAACCAGCGCATGGCTGAGGGGGCCACGGCGATGGCGGCGGCGCGGGACGCGGCGGAATCCCGCCTGCGGCCGATCCTGATGACGGCCATCTCGTCTCTGTTTGGCTTTCTCCCCCTGGTGCTGGCCAATGGTGCCGGCGCCCGCAGCCAGGCCTCACTCGGCACCGTGGTGTTCGGTGGCCTCACGGTGGCCACGGTGTTGTCTCTGTTCGTGGTGCCTGTGTTTTACGTGGTGCTGAAGGGATTCGGCTCCGCTGAGGCTTCCAAGCCTGACCAGTTGCCCTCCGCTGCTCCCTGATGGCCTGTCCTCCCGAGCCCCTGCAAGGCCGCCGCATCGTTCTCGCCGGACTTGTGGGGGCCGTGCTCGGTCTTTCCGTCAGCCTCTTTCTTCAGGCCATCGTTGCCCATACACCGGTCACGGTGAGCTCCAGTGCTTTGGTGTGGTTCCGCATCCTGTTGGCCTCCTTCGGCAGCCTGGGTGGCATGGCGATTGAAACCGTGCGACAGCTGCAGGTCACTAACCCGGATCCCGCTTACCACAGGAAGGTTTACCGAACGGGCCGAAGCTGCGAACGGATCTGATCCTTCCGATCGGCACAGTGGGCATCGGTGCCACAAGGTTTACGCGGGTCTGTGATAGGCGATCGCTTTCGCTATCGCATTCCCACGCAACCCATCAACACGCAACGGAGTGGCGATGGGTGTAGACACCACAGCCGTTGTGCGCCAGCCTGGGGCGAACGCATGACCAGGCAGTTGCGGCCACCCACCACCGTTCTGGCGGCATCCTCTCTTCTCTCGCTGGTTGCTCTCATTGGCTGTGCGCCGGCCAAGCTTCCCGAGCAGCCCCCGGCGGCCGTCAGGCTGGTGAATCCACGCACTTCCGTCTTCACCGACTCCGCCGATTACCAGAGCACGCTGGAGGCTATCCGCGAGGTCAAGCTCGCTCCAGAGATCGATGGCCGCATCGTGGCGATGCCGATGCAGGAGGGACAGGCGGTGCGAAAGGGAGAGTTGCTCTTCCGGCTCGACCAGGTGCAGCAGGAGGCCACCACCAATTCGGATCGGGCGGAAGCCCGGAAGGACCTGGTGAACGCCGAGCGTTATATTTTTCTCAACGAGCAGGGTGCCGTAACCACCAAGGAACGTGATTTTTATGTCACCCAGGCTCTGGTGAGCCGTGATCGGCTGCTGTCCTCGAAAGCCACCCTGGGTTACAAGAACGTCACGGCTCCGATCACCGGTCAGGTGGGCAGCATCAACGCCAAGCTTGGTGATGTCGTTCGTGCCGGCGGTGTTGTCACCAGCGTGGTCGACAACTCCCGCCTGTGGGTGCGCCTCGATGTGCCGGGCACCGATGCCGCCCGCGTGAAGGTGGGGATGCCCGTGGTGCTGAGCGCGCCCGATCGCCCCGAGCTCACGGCCCGCGGCGCCGTGAGTTTTGTGGCCCCGTCCCTCGACAAGGAGCGCCAGACCCTGCTGGTGAAGGCCACCTTCGCCAACGACGACGGCGTCCTGCGCAACAGCCAGCGGGTGAACGCCAGGTTGATCTTCTCGCAGGGCAACGCGTTGTCGATTCCCGAGCAGGCGGTGCTGCTCCAGGCCGGCAAGACCTTCGTGTTCCTGGCTGTGAGCCCCGAGGAGGCACGGCAGCGGCTGGGCCGGCCGATTGAGCCACCGCCACCCGCCGGTGCCCTGGTGGCGGTGCAGGTGCCCGTCACCCTGGGCACGCTGCAGGGCGGGATGTTCCCGGTGGCTTCGGGCCTGCAGAGCACCGATTCGGTGATCCTGGGCAACCTGGCCCAGTTGCGCAGTGGCCTGGCTGTGCGCGCCGCCGCTGCAGCGGCGCCTGCTTCCGCCCCCCCGGCGGCCCGTCAATGAGCCTTTCGGACACCTTCATCCGCCGCCCCGTGCTCAGCACGGTGTGCAGTGTGCTCATCCTGCTGGCAGGCGTGATCGCCCTGCCCCTGCTGCCGATCGAGAACCTGCCGGACATCGCTCCGCCCACGATTCAGGTGAACGCCAACCTGCCCGGGGCCGATGCGCTCACGGTGGAAAGCGCCGTGACCGGGCCGCTTGAGGAGCAGATCAACGGGGCGCCGGGGATGGATTACATCACCTCCACCAGCACCGGGGAGGGCAGCAGCCAGATCAACGTCTACTTCAAGCCGGGCACGAACGCGGACATCGATCAGGTGAACGTGCTGAACCGCGTTCAGACCGCCACCCCGCAATTACCGCCCCAGGTGAATGCTCAAGGGGTCACGGTTCAGCAGACCTCCGGCAGCTACCTCCTCGTTTACAACCTCACGTCCACAGCAGGCCAGTTCGACGGCACCTTCTTGAACGGGCTCCTGCAACTGAATCTTGTGTATCCGCTCACGCGCGCGGATGGTGTCGGCCAGGTGAACATCTTCGGGGCCAGTGATCCCGCCTTCCGCCTCTGGGTGGATCCACTACGACTGGCCCGTTTCAACCTTTCCATCACCGATGTGGTGAATGCGCTGAAATCTCAGAACGTGGTGGTGATCGCTGGCAGCGTGGGCGGCCCGCCCTCACTGCCTACAAACCGCTCCACCTTCCCGATTCTGGTGAACGGCAATCTGGAGACAGTTGGTGACTTCGAAAAACTCATTCTCTCCAAGGGCCCCGACGGTGGATTGATTCGTCTGGGGGATGTGGGCCGCGCAGAATACGCCTTTCAGAACTTCAATCAGGCCGCCATCAACGCCATCAGCGGCTACCCATCGGTGGGCTTCGGGGTGATCCAGTTGCCTGGCAGCAATGCGATTACTACAGCGGATGCGGTGGATGAGGTGCTCACCCAGTTCCGCAACTCCCTGCCGCCAGGTGTGGTGCTGGAGAAGGTGTTTGACCAGACCGACTTCATCAATGCCTCGATCGAAGGGGCCCTCGATGCCCTGCGCGATGCGGTGGTGCTGGTGTTGCTGATCATCTTCCTGTTTCTGCAGGATTGGAAGGCCACGGCCGTGCCGGCCCTCGCCCTGCCCATCGCCCTGCTGGGGGCGATGGTGTTCGTGAAGGCGTTCGGCTTTTCGATCAACGAACTCACGCTCCTGGGCATCATCCTGGCCACCGGCCTGGTGGTGGATGACGCGATCGTGGTGGTGGAGGCCGTGTCGGCGCGCATCGAAGCCGGCGACCCACCGTTTGTGGCGGCCTCCAATGCCATGAAGGAACTCACTGGCGCCATCTTGGCCACCGCCCTGGTGCTGCTGGCCGTGTTCGTGCCTGTGGCCTTCTTCCCGGGCGCCACCGGCGTGATTTACCGGCAGTTCGCGCTCACGATCGTCTTCTCGATCATCGTGTCCACCTTCAATGCGATCACCGGCAAGCCTCTGCAATCGGCGTTGCTGCTCGGTGGCGGCAAAACCGAACCCAGGGGCTGGCGTTGGACGGCGATCGGCGGGGCCTTCGGGGCGTTGTACGGCACCCTGGCCGGCGGCTGGCTGCTGGCTGTGGTGCTGGGCCTGGTGGGGGCCGTGGTGGGCACCTTCCTGATGCCCATCTTCACGGCCTTCAACAAGGTGTTCGATCAGGTGGCCCGTGGCTATGCCGCCCTGCTTCAACAGGTGATCCGGCTTAGGCGGCTGGTGCTGGCGGCGTTGCTGGGCGGGGTGCTGCTCACCGGCGCCGCCTTCGTGCTGATTCCCACCGGTTTCGTTCCCACCGAAGACCAGGGCTATGGCCTTGGCATCATCCAGTTGCCGGCCCAGTCGTCGATCGAGGCCACCATGGCGGTGGCGGATGAGGCCCGCAGGATCATCGCCAAGGAGCCTGATGTGGTGTCCGGAGAACTGGTGGGTGGGGCCGGATTCAACGGCGGCTCGTTGAACCAGGGCATCTTCTTCTTCGGCTTCAAGCCGATCGAGGAACGCACCAGCCCGGAGCAATCGGCGAATGCCATCATCGGGCGGATGAACCAGGCCTTCGCCAAGATTCCCGGGGCGATTGTGCTCGCTCAGGCGCCCGCGGCCGTGCCTGGCTTCGGCGCCCAGGGGGGGCTCTCCTTCCAGTTCAACGACCTCAGCAATGGCGGCTACAGCCCCACCGAACTGGCCGGCCTCGCCAAGCAACTGATCGCCAAGGCCAGGGGCACCGGCACCTTCGGCAACCTCTACACCCAGTTCGTCAGTGATGCGCCGGTGTGGCGCCTCGACGTGGACCGCGACCGCATGGCCTCGCTCGACATCGACTTCAGTGCCGCCATGGAGGCCCTGGGTACCCTCACGGGCGGCAGCTTCGTGAACCAGACCTACGAGCAGCAGCAATACCGGCAGGTGTATGTCCAGGCCGATGCGAGCCACCGCACCATGATCCAGGACCTCAACAATCTCTATGTGAGCAACCGCTCCGGTGGGCTGGTGCCTCTTTCCAACGTGGTGAAGGCCCGCCTCGACAGCGCCCCGCCGATCATCAGCCACTTCGATCTCTATCGCACCGTGCTGATTCAGGGGGTGGAGGCCGCCGGCAAGAGCAGCGGCCAGGCGATCGATACGATCGCGGCGGTGTTCCGCCGGCTCAATTTCGCCAACATCGGCTCAGCCTGGTCGGCGTTGACCCGATCGGAGGTGCAGGCCGGCGCCCTGGCCATCCTGGTGTTCGCGCTGGGGATCGTGGTGGTGTACCTGGTGCTCTCCGCTCAGTACGGCAGCTACATCGATCCGCTGATCATCCTGATGACGGTGCCCCTGGCCATGCTCGGGGCGCTGATGTTCCTTGTGTTGCGCGGCCAGGTGAACAACGTGTACGCCCAGGTGGGCCTGGTGACATTGATCGGCCTGGCGGCCAAGAACGGCATCCTGATCGTGGATCTGGCCAACCAGCGCATGGAGCAGGGCATGAGCTCCGCCGAAGCGGCCATGGCGGCCGCCTGCTCTCGCCTGCGCCCGATCCTGATGACGGCCATGGCGGCATTGGCCGGTTTCTTCCCCCTGCTGGTGGCCAGCGGTGCCGGCGCCCTCAGCCAGCAGTCGCTGGGGGCCGTGATCTTCGGTGGCTTGCTGGTGGCCACGGTGCTCAGCCTGTTTGTGGTGCCCTCCTTCTATGTGCTGATGAAGCAGCTGGAAGCCTCCTGGTTCCCCGCCAGCCAGGCCACCGAACCGGTGCTGCCGTCAGGCCCGGCCGCCTGAGATGCCCCTGCCCCGCCCTGCCGGCTACCGTCCGCGCCGCCAGTTGCGGGTGGATTGCCGCCGCATCGCCCTGGCCGGATGTCTCTATGCCCTCGCCGTGCTGGTGCTGCTGGTGTTGGCCCACCACGCCTCGCGCACCCCTGGTGAACTTCTGCCGACCATCCACCCCCGCTTCTGGGCTCTGGTGATCGGCATGGCGGGCTTCTGCGGCGCCTGGGGAGAAACGCTGCGGCAGATCAGCCTCACCCGCCGCGGCCAACCTGGCGCGCCGCTGGACGAACGCGGAGACGACTTCTGAGGGCCGGCCGCGAGCCCCACAACCGGCCCGCCCCGCACACGGACGGTCCGCACGTGCTGGGTGTGGCGCTGCTGAGGGGCATGCTGCCGGTCCGCCGCTCCGGCCTCGCCGACGACCTGCTCGCCGGGCTCACCCTGGCGGCTCTGGCCATTCCCGAGGTGATGGGCTACACCCGCATCTCGCACACCCCTGTGGTGACCGGGCTTTACACCCTGCTGATCCCGGTGCTGGCCTTTGCCGTGTTCGGCGCCTCCCGCCAGCTGGTGGTGGCGGCCGATTCCGCCACCGCCGCGATCCTGGCGGCCACGCTCAGCGCGGTGGCGGCGCCAGGTTCCAGCGCCTATGTGCAGCTCACCTCGGCGGTAGCCCTGCTGGTGGGGGCCATGCTTGTGCTTGCCACCTGGCTGCGGCTGGGCTTTCTTGCAGACTTCCTTTCCCGCAGTGCTCTGATCGGCCTGCTCACTGGGATCGGCCTGCAGGTGGCCGCCGGCGAGCTCAGTGGCCTGCTGGGTCTGGAGAAGCAAGGGGACGGATCGTTCGCGCAGATCCTCTCGGTGCTGCAGCGGCTGGGGCAGGCCAGCGGCGTGTCCCTGCTGCTGGCGGTGCTGGTGCTGGTGGTGATCGCTGGCTGCAAGCGCTGGTCGCCGCGGCTGCCTGGGGCTCTGATCGCGGTGGTGGCCACGATCGTGGCCAGTGCCGCGCTCGATTTCCAGCACCACGGCCTGGAGGTGGTGGGCGCGGTTCCCCATGGTCTGCCGCAGCTGGCCTGGCCCACGCTGCAGGCCGCCCAGCTCAATCAGGCCCTCACCACCGCCGCTTCCTGCTTTGTGGTGATTCTTGCCCAGAGTGCTGCCACGGCCCGGGCCTATGCCCAGCGGCATCACGAACGTGTGGATCAGAATGGCGATCTGATCGGCCTGGCCATCGCCAACCTGGGCGCGGCGCTCTCCGGGACGTTCGTGGTCAACGGCAGCCCCACCAAGACGGAAATGCTGGATGCCGCCGGCGGCCGCAGCCAGGTGGCGCACTTCACCATGGCCACGGTGGTGCTGGCGGTGCTGGCTTTTTTCACCGATCCGCTCGGCTTTCTCCCGGCTGTGGTGTTGTCGACGATCGTGTTTGTGATCGGCCTGAAGTTGATCGATCTTCGTGGCCTGCGTGAGCTCTACCGGTTGCAGCGCAGCGAGTTCGTGATTGCCATCCTCACCGCCCTCTGTGTGGCGCTGCTGGGGGTGATGCAGGGGATTCTGCTGGCAGTGGGCCTGTCGTTGATCGATCAGGTGCGGCACACCTACAGGCCCCGAACGCGCCTGTGGGCCCATGACGCCGACCGGGGCTGGCACACAGTGCCGGTGGCGGCGGGGGTGTTTGCGGCGCCGGGCATCGTGGCCTATCGCTTCGAGGCCAATCTGTTTTATGCCAACGCCAGCGCCTTCATGGAGGAGGTGCTGAACCTGATCACACTCAATGGCCCGGACCTCAAGGGGCTGGTGATCGATGCCTCCGGTATCGATGCGGTGGATTATTCAGCCGCCAAGACATTGATGGATCTCCAGGCCGAGTTCCAGCGCCGTCAGTTGTTTCCGGTGTTCGTGGTGAGCGCTGACGAGCTGTTGGCCAAACTGTCGCGCTATGGCTTCACCCCCCACGGCAAGCCCTATCGCACCGTCAAGAAGGCGATCCGGGCGCTGTCGGCGCAGCTTGCCCAGCAGGATGCCACCAGCTCGGCGGCGACCAGACCGACGACGGCAGCGCTTGACCCCGCGGACGATGCTGCCGCCCCGGAGGATTGAGTTGGAGACGATGCCAAGCCGGAAGAAGGCCCAGTCCCAGTTTTAGGTCCAGGCACTGAACCAGATACAGGCGTAATCCCTGCCCTAGGCACAGAACTAGGTCCAGGTCCAGTTCCCGGCCAAGGCCCAGAACCAGGTCAAGACCCAGGCCCGCGCCGGATCGAACCGCCGATCAGGTGATCACCGTGGGCTGATCCATGCCGGTGCGGCTGCGGATCTCGGCCAGGCCATCGGCGGCGTTGATCAGATCGGCGAGGGCCGCCTGGGGATCCTGGGCCAGGTTGCCGCCGGAGGGCACGAAGCTCTCGAGGTAAAGGCGCAGAGTGGCGCCCTGGGTGCCGGTGCCGGAGAGGCGGAAGACCACCCGGCTGCCGTCGTCGAGCAGCAGGCGCAGACCCTGCCCCCGCGTTGTCGATTGATCCACCGGATCGTCGTAGCTGAAGTCGTCGGCGGTGGCGATCGAGCGACCGGCAAAGCCGGTGCCCTTCAAGGAGGGCAGCAGGGCATGAAGGCGGTCGTAGAGGCCGTGGGCGCGGTCGCTGGCGATGGCTTCGTAATCGTGGCGGGAGTAGTAGTGGCGGCCGAAGCGGGCCCAGTGACTGGCCATCACCTCGGCCACTGAGCAGCGGCGCCGGGCCAGGATCTGCAGCCAGAACAGCACCGCCCACAGCCCGTCTTTTTCGCGGATGTGGTTGCTGCCGGTGCCGAAGCTTTCCTCGCCGCAGAGGGTGATCCGGCCGGCATCCAGCAGGTTGCCGAAGAACTTCCAGCCCGTGGGCGTTTCGTAGCAGGGGAGCCCCAGCTCGGCAGCCACCACATCCACCGCAGCGCTCGTGGGCATCGAGCGGGCCACGCCCGCCAGGCCGCCGGCATATCCCGGTGCCAACGTCGCGTTGGCGGTGAGCACCGCCAGGCTGTCGCTGGGGTTCACGAAACAGCGGCGGCCCAGGATCATGTTGCGATCGCCATCGCCATCGCAGGCGGCGCCGAAGCTGTAGGCATCGCCCTTCAGCAGCAGATCCGCCAGCTCATGGGCATAGGTGAGGTTGGGGTCGGGGTGCCCGTCGCCGAAATCCTCGAGGGGGATGCCGTTGCGCACCGTGCCTGCGGGTGCCCCCAGCAGCCCTTCGAACAAGCGGCGGGCGTAGGGGCCGGTGACGGCGTGCATGGCATCGAAGGCCACCGGGAAGTCACCCGCCAGCAGGTCGGCGATCGCGTCGAAGTCGAACAGGCTCTCCAGCAGCGTCAGATAGTCGTCCACGCCGTCGATCACCTCCACCTGCAACCCGCCGATGTGGTGGGTGCCGGGCGCCTCCAATGGCAAGGGGCTGCCCTCCACGATCCGGTAGCCGTCGAGGGTCTGGGTGACGGCGTAGATGGCGTCGGTGATCGATTCCGGCGCCGGACCACCGTTCGCCCCGTTCACCTTCACACCGAAGTCGCCGTCGGGACCGCCGGAGTTGTGGCTGGCCGAGAGGATGATGCCGCCGATCGCCGCGTGCCTGCGGATCAGGTGGGAGGCGGCGGGGGTCGAGAGGATGCCGTCGGTGGTGGTGATCAGCCGGGCCAGGCCGTGGGCGGCGCCCATGCGGCAGATCACATCGATGGCCTGGCGGTTGCCGTAACGGCCATCGCCCCCGAGGATCAAGGTGCCGCCCTCCACGCCAGGAAGCACCCGGAACACAGCTTCCACGAAGCTTTCCAGGTAGTGGGCCTGCTGGAACTGCCTGGTGCTTTTACGCAGCCCGGAGGTGCCCGGTTTCTGGTCGGTGAACGGGCTGGCCAGCGTCACGCGGCAGGAGGCAACAGAGCCTGCGGAAGCGCTGCTCGTCATCGGGCCAACTGTGTGGGGGTCCAACGTAACCCTGCCTCCTGTGAGGCAGATCCGGGCGACCTCGGTAGCGTGCGCAAGGACACCCCCCTTCGCTTTTCCGGCCCGTGACCCTGTTCACTCCCGTCCTGCGTCGTCCGCGGGGCCGATACGCCCTGGTGACGTCCCTGCTGGCCGCCATCGCCCTGGTGGGAGCGCCTTCCCTCCCGGCCCGTGGCGGTGTTCCTGCGGCTGCTCCATCGCCTGCCCTCGCCCAGGCGATCAACCGCACCCGGGAGGCCGCCCAAGCGGTGCTCGATCAATCGGGCACGGAGCATTGCCTGCGCGGCAAGCTCACCAACGCACTCCTGGGGCTCTCCGCCAGTTGCGCCGGTGCCGCCTCGCCGCTCTGTGAGCTGGCTGATCGCGTGGTGGTCACCACCGGCTGGTCGGTGACGTTCATGGAAACGACAGCGCGTCAGCTGCTGGCGCTGGCAGCCCCGCCTGCAGGCCCTCACACCCAACCCTGACCGCCGATGGACATCGAACGCACCGGCGGCAAGCCCCTGACCGCGGAGCAGCAGGCCCTGCTGGATCTCTTCCGCGCCAAGGTGGACGAGGTGATCAAGTACCGCGGTCTCTCCGAATCCGACGTGAAGCGTCTGGTCAAGGAGGTGCGGGCCCATCCTGATTGCGGTCCTGAAATCCTCGCCACCGTGTTCGCCGAGCTGAGCGAACGGATGCCCGGTTCCCGCCTCAGCTACGACTGGGACTGACCCGCGTCAGGAGCCACCGGCGCCGGCGGGCCGCCCGCTGCCGGCTCCATGCCCACCAGCGGCGGGCGGACGGCGGGGGCCATCGTCCTGCTTCCTGGTGCTGGCGGCGCTGGGTTGCTGGCAGCGCTTGAGCAGTTGTTCACCCGCCCGATCGAGGTCGTCGCGGCGCTGGAAGCTGTTGGTGGCGGCCGGCTCGGCCTGCTGCACGATGCTCCACACCGTGTCCTTGCAGAATGAGGTCAGCAGGGGGTTGTCCATCAGCGGATCCGCGAGGCTGCGGGCGCGGCTGCAGGGTTCGGCACCGTTCTCGCGGGAGCAGGCGAAGGTGGCCAACTGAATCGTGCGCAACTCCGCCGTGGTGGGAAACGCCGGCGGCTTGGGCCTGGCCGCGGCGACGGGGCTGGCCCCCGTCAGGGCTCCAGCCGCCAGCCAACCACCCAGCAGCCAGCCGGCGCCCACAGGTCCAGTCCATGGCGGGAGCCTTCGGGAGATGGCGGAGCGCCAGATGGGGAGGCGGTGCCGGGACATGGGGCGCGGAGGGGTAGCCCGCTCATCATGACCGCAGCGGCCGTGATGCTGGGGTAACGCCGTGGTCACACGCGCAGTCGCACCGGCAGGAAGCCGTCGCGGAGCGGTGCCTGGCGCCGCACCCAGAGCGCCTTCACCAGGGGGCCGGCCAGGGGCGCCAGTGGCGCGAGCAGAAAGCGCAGATCCGGCCGCCGCCGCAAAAGATCGCCCTGGGCCGCCTCGGCCTGCTGGGCCCGCTGCGCCAGCTGGATCTCCGCCTGCCGCTCCTGCTGAATCCGGGGCAGCACCGCATCGATGGCCTGCGTGCCGGCGCCCTGCTGCAGCGGCGGCACCAGCCAGTTGGCCGCCACGATCGCGTCGCGGAGCGCCATGTTGATGCCCTGCGCCCGCACCGGGCTCATCGGGTGGGCGGCATCTCCGAGCAGCAGCAGGCCGGGCTCCTGCCAGCGCGGGCAGCAGCCCACCTGCACCGACAGCGCCTCCGGACCCCGGATCGCAGCAGCATGGCCCCGAACGTGGGCGGCCAGCCAGTCGGGCGCCAGGGAGGCGAAGGCCTCTGCCCACTCCAGCGACGTGCGCGTGATCCGCTCGCCAGGGCCCACCAGCCAGCCCAGCTGCAGCTCGCCGCCTTCTGCGGCGGGAAAGACGCTGCAGCCGCCGCCGGGGCCGAGCAGCACCATGAAGCGGTTGTCGGCGCTGCAGCGCGGCTGGGCGGGCAGCCGGAACCAGAGCACGTCGATCGGGCTGGGAGCGCTGACGATCGGCAGGCCGGCCGCGCGCCGCAGGCCCGAGCTGCGGCCATCGCAGGCGATCACCAGATCGGCGGCCAGCACCCGATCGCCGGAGAGCCGCACCCCATCGACGCGCCCCTGTCGGCGCACGAGGCCCTGCACGGTTTCCCCCGGCCTCCAGCTGAAGCTCTCGTTCCGGCAGGCCCGCTGCACCAGCGCCTCCAGCAGGGCCGGCTGGGGCACGAGCGTGCACGGTCTTGTGCTGCCCAGTGGCTCGGCGGCGTCGAACAGCTCGCGCCCGTTGATCCAGAACGACCACCCCGCCAGCGCCCGTTGGGGCAGACCGGCCAGTAGGGGCTCCAGACCCATCTCGGCGAGCGCCTCCAGCCCGCAGGGCATCAGCCCTTGGCCGCGGAACTGGCGATCGAAGCGGCGGGTCGCCTCCACCAGCGTGACCCTCAGGCCCCGCTCCGCCAGCAGCAGGCCAAGGGAGGCACCGGCAGGGCCGGCGCCCACGATCACAACATCGCTGCGGGAAGGGGCGGCAGCGGCGGAGGAGGCGACGGGCAAGGGGTGGAGCGGCCGGGTGGCGGTCGGTGGGGCGCAGGGCTGCCCAGACCCATGGTGGGACCCACGTGGATGAATTGCGTGGGTGGGGTGCACGGCAATGGTGCGCACCCTGTTCGTATAGAGAGACGCTGGATCCGCTTTCCGTGATGCAGATGGTGGGCCTTTCTGCCGTCACAGCCGCTTATCTCCACGACCTTTCGGAGCGCCTGGCCTGGAAGCTTTCCGGTTGAGAACGGCGCGATCAGCCCGGCGCTACTCGTTGCTACGGATCCGGCGCTGGGATGGCTTCATGCCGCGTCAACTGCGCTGCTCACCGATGCCGCAGCGTTGCCTGCTTTGTTGAAGCTTGCGCTGCAGTCGTGGCGTCAGTCCCAGCTCGGCCCCTTGCCACAGTTGATCCATTTCGCGGTTGAAGTGGGCGGCCAGCTGCGGTGAGCGGATGATCATCAGGGTTTCGTCATTGCCATGGGCCGCTGATGGACTCCAGTTGAAAGAGCCGGTGATCACGCTGCGGTCATCGATCACTGCCACCTTGTGGTGCAGCTTGTCGCCCCGGGCCAGCCGCGGCGTGCCTACCCCAGCGAGGGGATGGGCCAGGGGCGCGTTGCCCGCTTCCCGTTTGCAGCGGTGATCGGCCATGGCCAGGCCCAGCAGGTCGAGCACCTCCGAGAAGGAGCGGGTGGCGAAGCCTGGATCTGCCAGCACCCGGATCCGTACCCCCTGCTGGTGCAGTTGGGCGATGCGATTGGCCAGATTCTGGGCAGAGAACACGAACAGATTGAGATCGAGGCGCTGCTGCGCCTGGCCCAGTTCCGTCTCGATCAGGGCGAGGCCGTTGCGGGGATCGCGACGCCGGTGTGGTGCGAACAGCACTTCCACCTTGGTGGGGCCCACCATCACCTGCTGGAGGTCCCCGTTGTCCTTGCCGATGCCGAAGCGGCTGTTCGGCAAGCCGCCAGGGCCATCGCCCCAGAGACGGGAAAACTCGTGGTTGAACACAGTCGCCAGGGGGCGGCTGTCGATCCGCAGCAGGTGGTTGGCATTGCCCCGGGTGCGCCCATCATTGAGGTCGCCGTGAATGCAGGAGGGGGTGAAATTCGCCGAGCCGGTCACCACCCAGCGGCCATCCACCACGAGAAACTTGTGGTGCATCAGACCGCTGCCGGCGCTGCCATCGGCGGTGTCATCGAGCAGGGGCACACCGCCGCGCCGCAGCAGCGCCACCGCATCCCCCTGTTGCCGTTCCTCCAGGCTGAGCACCCCGTCACGGTTGCTGTCCGCCAGTGCCTTCAACTGGTGGTGCCGGCTGCGCTGGCGGCTGTCGAGATCCACCGGGTGCTCTTCGCTCCACGGCCGGCTGTAGGTGTTCTCCAGCACCACCTTCACACTGACCCCGGCATGCTGTTTGGCCACCAGCGCCCGCGAGACCTCCGGCAGGCTGAGCTCCTGCACCGCCACGAGGATCTCCCGTTGGGCGCGAGCGATCGTATCGAGCAGCATCTGCTCGAGGTTGTCGCCATTGCGCTTCAGGCCACTGACCGGGCTGCGGTAGTGACGGTCAACCCTGTGGTTGAACGCCACCTCCATGCCCGGCGGCAAAGACAGATCGGAGGGAGGCTGCCCGGTGATGCGCGCGGCGCCGCTGCAACCGGCCAGGCTGAGCATCAACCCGCCCAGGGCGAGCACGGTGACTCCGGACCTCCGCCGCGTCCTTGCGACGTTCGGCAACTCCCCAGCAGCGGGTGGTCGCCGGCACGGCGAAGGGATGCGAAGCAGCACGTGCGCTGGCACTGGCTTGGGCACGGGCGGACGGCGTGAACTCAGCTGAGCGTTCCCAGCCTGCCGCCATTCGGTACGGACAAAAGCGCTCTGCTGCAACCGCCGGCCGAAGGCCTCGGGAATGCAAGAGAGCGCTGGATAGAGACAATGAGAGCAACAAACCCTCGGCACAGCTCATGATCAGCGCCGTGCAGACAGAAGCAATGCGATCAGGAGATGGCGGACAGTGGTCTGGGTTTAGCTGCTTGCACGTGGCAGTTGGAAGCTGACAGCCTGTAATCACAGGCTCGAGATGCAACTCCTCCGGTGTTCAAGAGCAACACGTGAGGGAGTAGATCGCCCGGTCAAGGGGGGGTGAGATCCTCGTCAGGCTGTGATTACCGCCAGCAGATGATCAACTGAACAGGATTCTGGGATCCTGATGAGTTCATGGTCGACTTCAGCGCCTCAACACAGGGCGCAACGGGCAAGCTCAGTGGTGGCCAGGCATCTCGGCAGTGCGCAGCATGGCCACAAACCACACGCAGCTGGCGGCCACTGCTACGCCCACACCGGTGCTCACCCCGAAACGCACCATCAGCACGGGCACCACGAGGGGCAGTACCACCGCTCCCACCAGCGGGGTGAAGGCCACGAAAGCCTTCAGAGCCGCGCGTGAGTCAGAGTGAGCCGCAGTAGCGGCCGAATCCTCGCTGGGCGGTGGGGTCAGAACCATTCGGCCACGGCCTGGCTGGCCGGGTTGCTGTTGTCTTCGGGGGTGAAGCGCTCAAACTGCAGGGTGATGTTGCGCTTTTGCTCGCCATCGGCGGCAACCGCCTGGATGGGATAGAGCTGCTGGCCGTCGCGGAACGGAACCTGCACCCGGAAGGTGCCTTCGGCGGAGAGCGGCACCACCTCAGAGCCGATCGTGAGCTGGGCGGAAGGATCTGTGGCGCCGTAGACAATCAGCTCAGCATCAGCCACGAGCCAGAAGGAGCGCTGGCGGGGAGCCACTCCACCCACGCCGGATTCATTACGACCACTGGCCCAGGCACCGACGCCGGAGTCGCTGAGCGCGCGCCGCTGATGATCCGCCCCTGAATCCTCCACTTCGTGGAAGGCTTCAGAGCCGCGACCGAAGTGTTTCCAGCGCACGGTGGCCGTTTGATAGAGCCGTTCGTGCAGGCCGTTGTCGGCATAGTCGGCGGGAGCGGGCAGGCTGCCCGGTGCAGGTGCCACATCAAGGGAAAAGGGCACGAACTGATCAAGGATCTGCTCGCTCGGATGAAGGGCGGGAACGCGTGCCACCGAGGAGAAGGCCAGGGAGATCCAGCCGCCGCCGATCTTGCGATAGCCCAGCTCAAGCCTGTAGTCGCGGTCGCTCAGGGGCACCGGCAGGTACCACTCCGAGGCATGGCTGTCGACGGGAACTTCCTGCAGCGTGTGGGGATGGGCGGCGCCCTCGCTCAGACCGGTGACGTCGGCGACCCGCAGGCAGAGCTGGCTGGCACCCACATTGAGGGCCTGGCGCCGATCAGCTTCGGCGATTTCCCAGAACACGTAGGCCCATTGGGGATCGCGGGGCAGGAACACCACCCGGGTCTGGGCGGTGGGACGGGGGGCCGGCTCGAAGCTGGCTTCCAGATCCGCCAGGGTGGCGGGTGAGGCGGGTTCACCGCTGGCCCCACCGGAGGCAGCGGCTTCACTGAAGCCAGTGCTCGCGGCCTGGGCCGACGGCTGGCGGGTGGTGATTTCCGTGACCAGCTCGTCTTTGGATTTACGGCTGTACAGGCTCACACCCAGATCACTGGCGATCTGGCGGAGTTGCCTGAGCGTCATACGAGCGAGGGCATTGAGGGCCTGGGTCACCTGATCTCCAGCTTTTGTTTGGGATCAGTCTGGGGGTAGATCCCCGGTTTTGACGTGGTTCCCCGCCGCTGCGTCAGCAAGCTCTGACGGCCCCTGTGTCCTCCCGGCGGCGTTGGACACAAAAAAACGGCGGGGGACCGCCGTTTGCTGCTCTGGGAGCCAGGAGACGGGGCACAGGGCCCCGCCGGTTTGTCAGCGTCCGACGCTGCGATAAGGAACCTTGGAGAGGTAATCCATGCCGGCGTTGCCGGAGGACGCAGCCCCCACACGCAGGGCGGGCAGCGTGCGCACCCAGGGGAGGTAATCCTCGGGATAGCCACCACGGCGCTGACGCGCGCGCTCGGGCAGGGAGCGCTTGGTGCCGGTGTAGATGATCTGGGGGAAGCCCAGGATGCCCCGGTGGTAGGCGTCGTAACGGGGGGTGGTGATGTTGAAGGGGGTTTCACCCACCTCGCGGGAGCCGACCACCCGGTTGCGATGGTACGGAACCGTGTCGTAGCCGAAGTTCTCGAGGTATTCATCGCTGTCGAGAATCTTGTCGACAGCACCGGCCACGCCCTTGGTCATGATGACGGCGGACCAGGCGATTTCCTCAGCCTTGCCATACACCTGGCGGCCCAGCAGCTTCTCCACAAGGTGGCGGGCCACCCGGTAGTTGTTATTGAGGTTGTAGAAGCTGCGAGTGAAGGTGTCAGACAGGCAGAGTGCGCGGATGAAATCACGCACGGTGATCTGACCGTCGCGCAGTTGCGACTCGAGAATCGTGTCGCGGTCAACCTTGAACGCGTGGAAGAAAATCTGGCGGTAAGCCGACTCGATCACGAAGTTCTGGTCTTCACGGTCGATCGCCTTGTCGAGCGCGACAGCCTTCGGGTCCTCCTCGGAACCCACGCGGAAGGCCTTCACCCGGGAGTTCTGGGTGGTGGGCGCGTACTTCAGAAGCGGAATTGCCACACGAGCATCGTCATCCGTCGCTGTGGATCGTAGAAGTGAGGCCCCGCGGACCCCGTCAGCGAAGGGGCAGGGCTCACAGTCCGTAACGTTTGCGACATCGGCGGCTCACCAGCCGAAAGCGGACAGCCTCTCGTTGCCATCGCCGGTTACGGCCCCCACCGACGCTGCTTCCCCCCCGGCGGCCTCGCTGCCTGGGGCGTTGTCGTCGCGGCAGCGGGTTTCCATGCAGAAGGATGCGGTGTTCGAAAGCCCCTCCACCGTGCTGGTGCGCAGGCGCAGATCCGGGTTGGGGAACCAGAAGCGCTCCAGGGAGCTCATCGTTTCGTAGGCGGTGGTGAGCAGCAGGCCGTCGCGCTCATCCATGCAGAACCGCCCGGCCACCGGGGCTGTTTCGGCGTAGCCGCGGTCGCGCAGCAGCAGGCCCTCGCGCCCGTCCGCATCGGTGGGGATCAGGCCGAACACCGACTCCCCCTGGTGCTCCTCTCCGGCCTTATCCCAATCCATCGAACCGCTCCAGCGCACCTGGCAGCCCCCCACCAGCGCGCCGGGATCCTGGCCATGCAGCTCGGCGATTGCCACCAGGCGGGGATCGTCGGCGCTCACGTCCACCACCTGGATCAGCGAGCCGCCCCCCTCGGCGCGTCGATGCAACAGGTGGTGGCTGGTGCGCTGGGAACGCCAGCGGCCGCAACTCAGCCGGAAAAAGCTGATGGCATCGGCGATCGGAACGGTCACGGCGGGTGGACGGCTACAGCGATGATCGCAATCCGTCCACCTCGACTGTTGCCGGTGGCCATCACGGGAGTTCTGGCCGCCCTCGCCGCCGCTTTCTGCTGGACAGCCTCCAGCAGCCTCTGGCGGCAGCTGCCCACCTCGCTGAGCGCTGCCCAGCTCAACCTGGTGAAGAACCTGCTGGCGGTGGCGACGCTGCTGCCGCTCGTGCTGCTGAGTCCCTGGCGCGTCGCGCCCCTGCCGCTGGCGTTGCTGGTGCTGAGCGGTGTGGTGGGGATTGCCCTGGGCGACAGCCTTTATCTGGCAGCCCTGCGCCGGCTCGGCACCCGCCGCACCCTCACCCTCGATGCCGGCGGCCCGGCTGTGGCAATGCTTGGCGGGGTGGTGTTCCTGGCAGAGGTGCCCACGTTGGTGCAGTGGCTGGGGGTGGGGCTGATCTGTCTGTCGGTCCTGCTGGTGGCGCGACAGGCCCCTGCCACCCCACTGGTGCCGCAGCGGGATCGGCTTGGCCTGGCCCTGGCGCTGGCGGCGCTGCTGTGCGGCAGCACGGGCGCCCTGCTGGCCCGCGCTGCGCTGCGGGCCTCGGCCCTGACTCCCCTGGAATCGGCCACCCTGCGCCTGGCGTCCGCAGCCGTGGTGATGCTGCCGCTGCTGTGGCGGTTGCCGCTCCCTGGCCAGCGGCCCCGGCTGGGCTGGCGGCGCTGGCCGCTGGTGCTGCTGGCCACGCTGCTGGGCACCAGCGCGGGCATCGTGCTGCAGCAGACCGCCCTGCAGCACCTGCCGGGCGGTCTGGCGGTGGCGCTGCTGGCCACGGCGCCTGTGATGGCGCTGCCATTGGCTGGGCTGGAAGGCGACACGCCTGGCTGGCGGGGCCTGGCGGCCGCCGTGCTGGCTTTGGCCGGGGTCAGCCTGGTGACGGGGGCGCTGGGGAACCTGGCTGCGGCGATGACGCGGTGACGCGGGAGCGGGCCAGACCATCGACCCAGGTGATCAGGTCGTCGAGCTGCAGCGAAAGCGGCGCGCGGCCCAGGGCCCCGGCGAGGGCGTCGAGCTGGCAGGCGGCGCGATCGAGTTCCGTCAGGAAAGCCTGACGAAAGCCGGGATCACCTGCCACTACTGGATGGTTGTTGACCCAGCGCTCCCGCTCCGGCTGGCTGGGCAGGGCGCCGTCGCGGCGGCCTGCGATCTCCTGAAGGCTGCGCAGGCTGTGGGCCAGCAGCCGCAGGTGGTGGCGTTCGAGCGCGGGGAGCAGGTTGGCTTCGAGCAGGGCCAGGTCGTCGTGGCTGAGTGGGCCTGCCTCAGCCATCACCGGGGGTGTCGCTGGAGCTGGTGGGGGCGGCCGGGGGGCGTGGGGTGAGCCGGAAGCCGCAGGAGTGGCCGCCCTCCAACCGCCAGTGGACGCGCTCCACGGTGCAATCGGGGAAGGTGTGGCGGATCTGCTGGAGCTCCTGGTCGCAGATCAGCGGGAACTGGTCGGCGATGCGGGAGACGGAGCAGTGGAATTCGCTCATGCACCAGGAAAGCCCGTCGCCGTCGCGGCGGCATTCGGTCATGTAGCCCTCGCGGCGACGCAGCTCCACCAGCCGCTGCACCCGCTCGGTGAGGCTGCCTTCGCCGATCAGGCGTCGATCGACGCTGGCCTTGGCGACCGCCTGCTGCTTCAGCAAAGTCTGGATGGCATCGCGGGGCATGCTCGCCGCCATCGACTGCAGCAGGCCGATGGCGAAGTTCTCGCCACTGTCGGGAAAGCTATCGTGGCCTTGGCGGGTGAGGCGCCAGTGATTGCTGGGACGGCCTGGACCTTCGGGCGTGGGGCTGGCTTCAAGCACGCCTTCTTCTTCGAGGCTGCGCAGATGGCGACGCATCGCCTGAACCGACACCGAGAGTGCTTCTGCGAGCTGGGCCGCTGTGGCCTCACCGAGACGCATCAGCAGCGTGAGCACCGCCTCGCGGGTGGGGGCCTGGGTGGTGGAAGGCATGGAAAAGCAGGCCGGTCTGGCGAGACGCAACCTTCCTCACACCTTGCCACGCTCCGCTGGCGACTGGGGGAGAGTGACCGGTGATGTGCGCGGATCACCGGCCGGCGGTCTCGCTGTCCTAGGCTCAGGTGATTAACGAAACTTCCTGGTTTCGTAATTCGCGTAGCTCTTTCCCGCCACCAGATCGCCTCTGGTTGATCGCTTCCGGCGAGCGGGTCTCTTCTTCTTCTCGAAGGGGGCCGGCCACGCGAAACCCTTGCCGCGATCCCCGCTTCAGGCCAGCCACCAGCCTTTCGCCCGCTTTCCCGCCGAGCCCATGCCCGAATCCGTTTCCGCCCCCTCCGCCCCCACCAGCGAAAGCCTGGAGGTGATCCGGAAGTTTGCCGAAACCTACGCCCAGCGCACCGGCACCTACTTCTGCAGCGATCCCGGCGTCACCGCCGTGGTCCTGGAAGGCCTCGCCCGCCACAAAGACCAGCTGGGCGGCGCCCTCTGCCCCTGCCGCCACTACGAAGACAAGCAGGCGGAAGTGTCCCAGGCGTTCTGGAACTGCCCTTGCGTGCCGATGCGGGAACGCAAGGAGTGCCACTGCATGCTCTTCCTCACCGAAGACAATCCCTTCCGCGGCGACCAGCAGACGATCAGCACCGAAGAGATTCTTTCCCATACAGCCGGCTGAGGAGGCCTCCGTCATGTCCACAGCGCCCACCGTTGGTGATCTGGTCAGCCAGCCGTACAAGTACGGCTTCGTCACCGACATCGAAACCGAGAAGATCGCCAAGGGCCTCAGCGAGGACGTGGTGCGGCTGATCTCGGCCAAGAAGAACGAGCCCGCCTTCCTGCTGGATTTCCGCCTGCGGGCCTACCGGCAGTGGCTGCGCATGACTGAGCCCGATTGGGCAGCCCTTGGCCATGCCCCGATCGATTATCAGGAGCTGATCTACTACGCGGCGCCCAAGCAGCAGGAAAAGAAGGCCAGTCTTGATGAGGTGGATCCCAAGCTGCTGGAAACCTTCGACAAGCTCGGCATTCCGCTGAGCGAGCAGAAGCGGCTCAGCAATGTGGCTGTGGATGCGGTGTTCGACAGCGTGTCGATCGCCACCACCTACCGGGAGAAGCTGGCCGAGCACGGCGTGATCTTTTGCTCGATCAGTGAGGCGGTGAAAGACCATCCCGAACTGATCGCCCGTTATCTCGGCACGGTGGTTCCCAGCAACGACAACTTCTTCGCTGCTCTCAATTCGGCGGTGTTCAGCGACGGCTCCTTCGTGTTCATCCCGAAGGGGGTGGAGTGCCCGATGGAGCTCTCCACCTATTTCCGGATCAACTCCGGTGACACCGGCCAGTTCGAGCGCACCCTGATCGTGGCGGAGGAAGGCGCATCGGTCAGCTATCTGGAGGGCTGCACCGCCCCGATGTTCGACACCAACCAACTGCACGCCGCCGTTGTGGAGCTGGTGGCCCTCGATGATGCCTCGATCAAGTATTCCACCGTTCAGAACTGGTATGCCGGCGATGAGCACGGCAAGGGTGGCATCTACAACTTCGTTACCAAGCGGGGACAGTGCCGCGGCGATCGCAGCCATATCAGCTGGACCCAGGTGGAAACCGGCTCAGCGATCACCTGGAAGTATCCCAGCTGTGTTCTGCAGGGGGCTGATTCGGTGGGCGAGTTCTACTCCGTAGCCCTCACCAACAACCGCCAGCAGGCCGACACCGGCACCAAGATGATCCATCTGGGTCCGCGCAGCCGCTCCACGATCGTGAGCAAGGGCATCAGCGCCGGCCAGTCGTCGAACAGCTACCGGGGGCTGGTGCAGATCGGCCCCAAGGCCGTGGGCGCCAAGAACTACAGCCAGTGCGATTCGATGCTGATCGGCGACCAGGCCGCCGCCAACACCTACCCCTACATCCGCTCCCAGCAGCCGGATGCCGCGATCGAGCATGAGGCGAGCACCTGTCGCATCTCTGCCGATCAGCTGTTCTATCTGCAGAGCCGCGGCATCGGTTTCGAAGCGGCGGTGTCGATGATGGTGAGTGGCTTCTGCCGCGATGTGTTCAACCAGCTGCCGATGGAGTTCGCCGCCGAAGCCGACAAACTGCTGGCCCTGAAGCTCGAAGGCTCCGTGGGCTGATCGCCGCCACTCAGCTCCGCCGCCTCTCTGGCGGCCCCGCTCCCTCTCCCCACCCCGTTCTCCCCTGCCCCCCTGCCCGTGATTCGCCCCGACGCTGATCTTCTGCTTGAAATCGTGGATCTCCATGCGCGCGTGGAGGACCAGCCGATCCTCAAGGGTGTGAACCTCACGGTGCGTGCCGGCGAGATCCATGCGGTGATGGGCCGGAACGGCAGCGGCAAGAGCACGCTGTCCAAGGTGCTGGCCGGCCACCCTGCCTACACCGTCACCGGAGGCAGCGTGCGGTACCGGGGTGCTGATCTGCTTGATCTGGAGCCGGAGCAGCGCTCCCGCATCGGTCTGTTCCTCGGTTTTCAATACCCCGTGGAGATCCCCGGGGTCAGCAATCTCGAGTTCCTGCGGGTGTCCACCAACGCCCGTCGCAGTGAGCTGGGCAAGGAAGAACTGGACACCTTCGCCTTTGAAGATGTGGTGCGCGAGCGGCTGGAGGTGGTGAAGATGGACCCCGCCTTCCTGGAGCGCAGTGTGAACGAAGGCTTCTCCGGTGGTGAGAAGAAGCGCAATGAAATCCTGCAGATGGCGCTGCTGGAGCCGTCGGTGGCGATCCTCGATGAAACCGATTCCGGCCTCGACATCGACGCCCTGCGCATCGTTGCCGCCGGCGTCAATCAGCTCTCCACCCCGGAGAACGCCACGCTGCTGATCACCCACTACCAGCGCCTGCTGGATGTGATCATCCCCGACTACGTGCATGTGATGGCGGCCGGGCGGATCCTGCGTACCGGCGGTAAGGAACTGGCGTTCGAACTGGAAGAGCGCGGTTACGACTGGGTCGACGCCGAACTGGCATCCGAGCAGCGCAGCGTTGCCGAGGTGGCCTGATGATGGCGTCCCTTTCCGACACTGACGCCGCCGCCCTCGCCCAGGGCGTGGCCACCGCCCCCTGGACCCAGCGCTTCCTCGACGCGCTCGATGCGCCGGTCGGCGAGCTGGAAACCGTGCAGTGGCGCGGCCGCGAAGCCCTGGCCCGTCAGCCGCTGCCCTCCCGCCGCGACGAAGACTGGCGCTTCACCGACCTGGCTCCCCTCCTGGCGGTGTTCGACGGCACCGCCCCCACAACCGGCAGCTCCGGCGGCACTGACAGCCCTGCCGCTGCCAGCGCCCTGCCCCCACCGGCGCCGGACACGGTGCGGCTGCTGCTGGATGGCCGCAGTGATCCCCTGGCCGGCCAGAGCCTGCCTGCCGGCCTGTCGCTGCTGGGCGAAGGCGAATGGCCGCTGGCCTTGGGCCACACCCTGGCGGCCACCGGCTGCCAGGCCCACTGGCCGGTGGAACTGAACCAGGCCACCGCCACCCGCTGCCTGGCGTTGCGCGTCAGCGGCACGGTGGCTTCCACGCTGGAGCTGGTGAGTGTGGCGGGCGCGAATCGTCCCGATGCAGCTGAACCCGGCACTCACCCCATCGGGCAGCGCCTCACCCCGGTGCGGGTGCTGCTGCTGCTCGAGGAGAAGGCGAGCCTGAATGTGCTCCAGGTGCAGCTGGGCGATGGCCCATGCCTGAGCAGCCTGGTGTGTGAGGCCCGGCTGGGACGTGGCTCCACTTTGCGCCACGGTCTGCTGGCGTTCGGTACGGGCGAGGCCTGTTTCCTGGGCCATCTGGCGGTGGAGCAGGAGATCGAAAGCCGTCTGGAATCGGTGTGGGCCAGCCGCGGCTGGGCGCTGGCGCGCTTCGAGCCGCGGGTGAGCCAGGCCGAGGGCGGTGCCTTCACCAGCCTCAAGGCCCTGCAGCTGGCTGAAGAGCACCAGCGCGTGGACACCCACAGCCGGGTGGTGTTCGAAGGGCCCGACGGGCAGTTGGAGCAACTCCACAAGGCGATCGCCGACGGCCACGGCCGCAGCGTGTTCAACGGCGCCGTGAAGGTGCCGCGGCTGGCCCAGCGCACCAATGCCGCCCAGTTGAGCCGCAACCTGCTGCTCTCCAACCAGGCCCGCATCGACACCAAGCCCGAGCTCGAGATCGTTGCCGACGACGTGCGCTGCGCCCATGGCGCCACGGTGAGCCGTCTGCAGCAGAACGAACTCTTCTATCTGCAGAGCCGGGGCATCAGTGCCGCCGTGGCCGCGGGGCTGCTCAAGCGGGGCTTCTGCCAGGAGGTGCTACGCGATCTGCCGCCGGCGGCGGCAGGGTGGGAGCCCCTCAAGCGTCTGCTCGCGGAGGCCTGACCCCGATGCCCGTCACCGTTCCCTCGCTGACCACAGCCACCACGGAGCCCAACGGTGCTCCGGGCACCGAGCCGAATGGTGCTTCAGGCGCGATGGCCTCTGGGGTTGCCGCTGCGGCGACTGGGACCGCCCCGGGCGAGAACCTGGCGGCGCTCACCCGGCCCGATTTTCCGCTGCTCGCCCAGCAGGCCTGCCTGGGGCAACCGCTGATTTATCTCGATCACGCCGCCACCAGCCAGAAGCCGCGGCAGGTGCTGGAGGCGCTGCAGGGCTACTACTCCCACGACAATGCCAACGTGCACCGCGGCGCCCACCAGCTGAGCGCTCGGGCCACCGATGCGTTTGAAGGCGCTCGCGACAAGACCGCCCGCTTCATCGCTGCGGCCACCCCCAGGGAGATCGTGTTCACCCGCAATGCCAGCGAGGCGATCAATCTGGTGGCCCGCAGCTGGGGGGATGCATTCCTGCGGCCCGGCGACGAAATCCTGCTCACGGTGATGGAGCACCACAGCAATCTGGTGCCCTGGCAGCTGCTGGCGGCCCGCACCGGCGCCGTGCTGCGCCACGCCGGCCTCACCGACACCGGCGAGCTCGACATGGAGGATTTCAGCCGTCTGCTCAATGAACGCACGCGGCTGGTGAGCGTGGTGCAGATCAGCAACACGCTCGGTTGCCTCAATCCGATCGCGGCGATCGCCCAGCTCACGCACCAGGCCGGTGCGCTGCTGCTGGTGGATGCCTGCCAGAGCCTGCCGCACCTGCCGGTGAACGTGGCCGCGCTGGGCGCTGATTTCCTGGTGGGCTCTTCGCACAAGCTCTGCGGCCCCACCGGCATGGGCTTCCTCTGGGCCCGCGAGGCGCTGCTGGAGGCGATGCCGCCATTTCTGGGCGGCGGCGAGATGATCCAGGATGTGGGCCTCGACGTCAGCACCTGGGCGGAGCTGCCCCATAAGTTTGAAGCCGGCACCCCGGCGATCGGTGAAGCGGTGGGGATGGGCGCCGCGCTCGACTACCTCAATGCCATCGGTCTGGAGCGTATCCACGCCTGGGAGCAGGGGCTCACCCGCCACCTGTTCCAGCGGCTGCAGGCGATCGAAGGGCTCACGGTCCTCGGCCCCACGCCGGAGCAGCAACCCGATCGCGGCGCCCTGGCCGCCTTCACGGTGGAGGGCCTGCATGCCAACGACCTCTCGGCCCTGCTGGATGCCGGTGGCATCTGCATCCGCAGCGGCCACCACTGCACCCAGCCGTTGCATCGCCACTACGGCCTGTCGGCCACGGCGCGCGCCAGCCTGGCCTTCACCACCACCTTCGAAGAAATCGACCGCTTCGCCGACGAACTGCAGAGCAGCGTGGAGTTTCTGAAGGAGCACGGCTGACCACCGGCCGCCGGTCAGCAGGGGGTGAGCAGGGCCAGGGCTTCGGCGCGGTGGCTTCCACGCCAGAGCCACTGCCATCGCCAGCCGCACGCTTCTGCCGTGTGCTGGATCGCGGTCGCGTCGGCGGGGTGATCAAAGCGGCTGAGGTGATCCATCACCCGCTGCCGTTCTTCGGCTGCGAGCGCCTGCCAGCCGTCCGAGATGCGCTGCACGTAACGGGCCACATAGGCCTCGCGGCTTTCGCCCGGTTCACGGAACACATCGGCCCAGAGGAGGAGGCCGGTGGGTGCGAGCCGTGCGCGGCAGGCCGCCAGAAACCGGGCCTTCTCCGGCGTGGTGAGGTGATGCACCGCGAAGGAGGTGTGGATCAGATCCACCGGTGCGGCGGCGCTGGCGCCGGGGTCGTCGCTGGCCGGCTCCAGCGCCCAGGAGAGCAGATCCTGCTCACGCCAGGCGCAGGGATAGGGCACCCCCTGCAGCTGGGCGGCGGCCAGGGGCAGCACGGGAGCGGCAAGATCAATCCCGAGGTACGACCCCAGCGGCAGCCGCCGCAGCAGCGGCGCCAGCAGGGCCAGATCGCCACAGCCCAGATCCACCATCCGGGGCAGCGGCGACCCTGACGGGCGCTGGGCCAGCCAGCCTTCGATCGCCGCTGTGGTGGCTGCCGAGAGCGCCTTGTGCTCCATCAGGTCGTGGTCGACCACGCGGCGGTAGGTGCTCCACTGGCGCTCGAAAAGGTCCATGGCTCAGGACTGGGCTGCCGGTGAGGCCTCCCGCAGCTTGTGCAGGGAGCGTAGGTGGCTGGTGTGGAACGCCGTGCGGATGGCTCGAAGGATCTGGTGACTGGAAGGATCTGGTGGCTTGAAAGATCTGAGGACGTGAACGTTGCTGGTTCGGCGCAGATCATCAGGGCCGCTTTCCATTGAGGCTCATCAGGGCGTGGACACGTGTGTCCTGGCCTCCAACACCCTCGGCAGATTCACTTCAATCCAGTTGGCCAAGGTGGCGACATGCTCGGCCACTTCTTCTCCCAGGGGCGTGAGGCTGTACTCCACGAATGGAGGCACCACCGGATAGGACACGCGCAGGACAAAGCCATCGTCTGCGAGAGCTTGGAGGCTCTGGGCCAGCATTTTCTCGCTGACGCCACCGATTTTGCGTCTGAGCTCACTGAACCGATGCGTGCCCTGGCGCAGGGATAGCAGGCAGAGCACTCCCCAGCGGCTGCATACGTGCTTGAGGATGTCGCGCGAGGGGCAGGGTTGGGCGAAGAGATCGCCCTGGTCGAGGCGCTGGCTCAGCGAGTCGGGCTGGGCAGGGAAGACGCTCATGCACTTACCTTTTGGTTGGTACTTGCGATTCGTTAGTGTCTCACATTACGGTGACCTTGCCGACCAAAAGGAACGAGCTGACTTCATGATTGTTGTGACGGGCGCCTCGGGGCAACTTGGGCAGTTGGTTGTGCGTGAGCTGTTGCAATCGGTTCCGGCCAGTGCGTTGGTGGCCGCGGTTCGTAACCCTCAGAGCGTTGCTGGCTTCGCCAGCCTTGGTGTACAGGTTCGGCAGATCGATTACGCCCAGCCCTCCACGCTGGACGCCGCATTTTCCGGTGCCGACAAAGTGTTGTTGATCTCCGGCAGTGAGGTTGGAAGCCGCGTGCCGCAGCATGCCAACGTGATCCATGCCTGCAAAGCTGTGGGTGTAAAGCTGCTGGCGTATACCAGCCTTCTGTACGCTGATGTGAGCCCGCTTCTGCTAGCGGCAGAACATCACCAGACGGAAATCCTCCTGCAAGACTCTGGAGTTCCCCACGTTGTCTTGCGGCATGGCTGGTACACCGAGAACTATCTCGCCAGCATTCCGGCCGCCCTTGGCTATGGTGTCGTGATGGGCTGCGCGGGTGAAGGCCGAATTGCTTCGGCAACGCGCGCTGATTACGCAGCTGCCGATGCTGCTGTGTTGCTGGCCGATGATCAGGCTGGCAAGGTGTATGAATTGGCAGGTGATGAGGCTTACACGTTGACGGAGTTTGCGGACGAGCTCAGCCGGCAGGCTCACAAGCCGGTCTGCTATCAGAACATGTCTCAGGCTGACTACAGCCAAGCGCTGGAAGGTGCCGGCTTCCCGCCGCCCTTTGCCATCATGCTGGCGGAGTCAGACACTGGCGCTGCTCAGGGTGGATTGTATGACGACAGCAGAACCTTGAGCAGACTGATCGGCCGTCCGACGACTCCACTCAGCACATCGATTCAAGCAACACTTCTCGCCTGACCAGCGACTCAAGTGTAGACATCAGGCCTCTGCTCCTGGCGGCTAGCCTTCGGTTGTTCAGTGATGAACGAATAGTGCCGTCAGTGGAGGCATGGGCTTTACGCTGCGCTCTTGACCCGTGCAGCCGTGATCTCTGTGCACTGCTTCACGCTTGCATGGCATTCAGGCACGCGCCGTCGACCCCGACGGGAGTGAATCGCGTAGCTAGCATCCAGAGACTGTGTCAACCCTCTTTCCCGTGCCCGCACTGGAACCCGTTTCTGAAGACGAGGCCCGTTCAATCATCCTGGAGTGGGGACGTCTGCACGATCTGCAGGTGGGGTTGTCTGCGTTCCTCCCTGTCATTGCCACGGATGGCTTCTACATGCGTTTTGGTGATAAGCAATGGGTTGGTTACGCGGATTTTGAAGCCCATCAGATCGCGAAGAGAAGATTCTTCGATGAGATTCACGATTACACCTCCATCCATGTGGCGGTTCAGGAGCCTTTCACCATGGCCAGGACGGTGATGCTGTGGACCTATCGCCATCGCCCTGAGAACAGCCCAACCAGCCAGCTCCTGAAGGCCCGCATTGAGCACACCTGGGAGTTTCGCCGTTGCCCCACGTCTGGATGTGCCTTCATGCAAGGGCATGTTGTTGATCGTTTCGAATACATCGATGGGTTTAGGCCCGTCTCCGCTGAACAAGCGGCTCAGGGCGAAGACCCGCATCTTGATCCCCGTTGGACAACCCGCTGATGGGCTGCCACGCACGAGCTGGCGATGTGAGTGGTGTGGACTTGCAGGCTGATGGCTCTGGCCGGCGCTGCTTCAGGCTTCTTTTAAGCCACTCGTTTCGCAATCATCTTCAGTTTGGTGAATCCTGGGTGTCATCGGTGAGGTCATTGGTGAGGTCAATTCAGGGGCTTTTCGGACGACGTCAGGCGGAAGGCTTGAGGCCATTGTTTGGATCTCGCTTCGGGGCAGACGAGGAGCCATGGTTCAAGTCATTTCTGGATTCAGGCTTGGAGTTTTTTGCGTTGTCTCGGTGCGATGCCTGACTGCCGGCTCTAGGTGGTGACCTGCCGATGACCCGCTTCATCCACATCACATCTGCGAAGTTCTCCATTCTTCCAGGAGAAGCTGATCAGATCATCAACGAAGGCACCTATGGGAAGGCCCTGGCGGAGTATCTCACTGACAGACTGCGGGAACTTGGATACCTTGCTCCATTCTTCTGTTGTGAAGACTGGGGGTGGTGGGTGGAGTTGGCCGGCTACCCCTTCACCTTTGGCGTGTGTATTTATGGGCGTGCCTGTGCTGATGGCAGCCTGGAGCTCTACCTCGGCGATGGGGCTACTCCCACAAGACGGTGGAGTTGGCGTCGCTTTCGCTTCGTTAACACCGGTGCCGATGAAGCTGCCGGAGCATTGCACAACGACTTGGTGGCTATCCTCTGCGCCGATCCCGATGTGCACGTGCATGCCACCGATCTGGATTCACCATTTTCCGACGAGGTTCTGATGCCACCTTGTTGACGGATCCGTGTGGCTTCTCGCTTCCACCGGTTCTTGTCTTTTTGGCATTCCGCAATGACCCTGAGCCTGGCCATCTCTGTTCCAGGTCCTGAGCCTCAGCAATGCTGTCGTGATCGCCATGCTTCAGCATGGAGACTGGCATGGATGAGGGGTTGCTGAAGGGTTCGCGCAGATGGCGATCGCGTTGATTGGGTACCACTTCCCTGACAGCAGAGAGGAGGATATTGGCTTACTTGTTGCAGGCTGGTTGCTCGCTGTCTTTCTTGCAAGCGTTGGGGCCAGCCTCTATAACAAGACTGTTGCTAAGTCCTCGATGGGCATGCAGGCACACGTCTCGGTCGGCGACATTGACGATGATGAAGAGGAGCGTCCTTTGTCGTCCAGGCCGGAGCGCTTGCCGCCGGCTGGCTTCACGAGGGGCGTCCGTGTGGGTATGCCCTTGCTCCCAGCTTCAGGCCCAGACCTTCACCTGCAGGTTTCTCCATGGACATCGGCCTTCTTGTGTTTCCTCAGGTTGAAGAGCTCGATGTGATCGGCCCATGGGAGATGTTCTCGCTCTGGAAGCAGCATGACGGTGGCCCCAGCAGCTGCCTCACCGTGGCGGAGCGGCTGGAGCCGGTGGTCTGCGCCAATGGCCTGTCGATCAATCCGCATGTGTCCTTCGAGGCGTGCCCAGCACTCGATGTCTTGCTGGTACCGGGCGGCCAGGGAACCCGCGTAGAAGTGTTCAACACTTGCCTGCTGGAGTTCGTGGCGGAGCAGGCCCGCTCTTGTCAGGCGGTGTTGTCCGTATGCACCGGTGCTTTTCTGCTGCAGGCGGCGGGGCTGCTCGCCGGCAAGCGAGCCACCACTCACTGGGCCTCGCTGGATCGTTTGCGTGCCTTTGGCGATGTGGAGGTGGTGGAGGAGCGATTCACCCGGGATGGAATGATCTGGTGTTCTGCGGGTGTTTCTGCTGGTATTGATCTCACGCTGCGCTTCATTGCTGAGGTGGCGGGTGAGGAGGTGGCCGGCAAGGTGCAGTTCGATGCCGAGTACTTCCCATCGGGTGTTGTTTATGGCCATGCCCACAGTGATGATCAAGCTCCGGATTATCTCCGGAAAACTGACTGACTGGCTGCTTCTCGTCAAACCAGCTCTGTTCCCTGGAACCATTCCCGTCGTGCTAGGTGCAGGTGGCCATGCCATTCCTATTGAGCTTCATCCTTCGCAGATGGGAGGTTCGTAACATCTTGAGTAGCCTCCTTGCGGTTGGCCACGGGGTCGCCCCCGGTTGGCTGCGGCTCGGTCAAAGGTTGGTCACCTGTTGGCTGGAGGATGGCCACAGGGAGGCCAGGGGGTATCGCCCCTGGGCACACTCAGGACGTCCTGACACAGGATTGGCTCCTGGTTTTGACCTCAGATGAGGTTTCTGGCTTTGGTCTCCTGATGCGCTTTCATGAGCTCCCTTCAGGGTGATCGCCAGAGCTGGCTCACCGCCTGCGGCCTCTTGTCTGGATCGCTAAAGCACCCCAGGCCCGCGCCTCAGGTCCGGCTTGTACGTGAGCCCGGTGAGGGCTGGGATTAGGGTCTAGGCCGGCAGACTTCTTTCCTCTCTTGACCAGCAGCGGCTGATGCAAAGCACCATCTTCACGGCGGTTCTGCTGCCGCTTGCGTTGGCGATCGTGATGCTGGGCATGGGGCTCAGTCTGGTGGCTGAGGATTTTCAGCGCATCACACGTGATCCCAAGGCTGTGGCCATCGGTACGTTGTGCCAGCTCCTGGTGTTGCCGCTGATCGGCGTTCTTGTGGCCCTGGTGGTGCCCATGCAGCCGACGATTGCGGTGGGTCTGATTGTGTTGACGCTCTGTCCTGGTGGCCCCTCCTCCAACCTGCTCACCTATCTGGCGCGGGGTGATGTGGCGTTGTCGGTCACTCTCACGGCCGTGAGCAGCATCCTCACCGTGTTCACGATTCCGCTGTTCACCAACCTGGCACTGCAGCATTTTCTCAACGCGCAGGCGGCGATTTCCCTGCCAATTGGATCCACCATGCTGCAGATCTTCCTGATCACCCTCTTGCCTACAGCGATCGGCATGATCATTCGCCGGCGCTTCCCCAGAACGGCGCGACGTCTCGAGCCGCACATGAGCCGCCTGGCGGCGGGGCTGCTGGCGCTCATCATTGTGCTGTTGCTCGCGCGGGAGGGCACCAGGCTGCCGGGCTTCCTGGCGCAGGTGGGCCTCGCTGTGCTGATGCTCAACCTGCTGGCGATGCTGGCGGGTTTCTTCACTGGCCGTCTGTTTCGTCTGCCCCCAGCTCAGCGGATCTGCCTGGCGATCGAGGTGGGCCTCCAGAACGGCACGCTGGCGATCGCCATCACCGCCGGCCTGCTCAACAGCCCGGAGATGGCGATACCAGCCGCCGTCTACAGCCTGTTGATGTATGTCACCGGTTTCGGCGCCATTGTCTATGGCCGTCGCAGCAGCGCAGCACGCGCTGCCCGCTGAATGAATGGCTTGCTGCAGGAAGGTTTCGTGCACGAATGGCATGCTGAAACAATGGTCCGCTCAGTGACTATCCCGCGAGGGGGATGGACTTGGAAAGGCTCCCCGCTCCTTCCCGCCACCAGATGCTCTTGCCTCTACGCCTTCATCAGTGCTGTATCCGCAACGCATGAGCAGGTCATCCGCTCTGCATCAACTGAATACCTCCCAGCTGACCACGCGATGAACATCGGCGGCACCTGTAGTTCCCCTGGCCGGGCGGATTGACGAGCCTGGCCGCTTAGCTGTGCAGTGCCACTTGGAACACCACGAGCACATCAACGGATGTAGATGCCCTGACGCCCTGCCAGGCAATCAATTGTTGATGGAAGACAGGATCCTGGCTGTGGCCGACGTGGTTGAGACGATGTGTTTCCACCGGTCCTACCGTGCAGGCTTGGGCCCCACTGCCGCTGTCGAGGAGATCACCCACCACCGCGGTGTTCTCTACGACTCGGAGGTGGCGGATGCCTGCCTGGTGTTGTTCAACGACAAGGGATACCGCTGCCCGAGCTGAAGGCTGCGTTCCAACGCCGACAACCGCCAGAACAGGACGCCTTCTTTCCGCCGCCTGACCCTGGTGGCTTCGGCTAACGCAGCGAATGCAGCCCGATTGGGTTGCCCTCCGTGTCGATGACCACGGAGATGAAGCCGAAGTTGCCGATCGCCATCTTCGGCCGGCACACCGTGCCGCCAGCGGGCACCACGCGGCTTTCCTCCACCGCGCAATCGTCGCAATTGAAATACACCATCGTGCCGCCTTTGCCCGGTTCGCACCCCGCCATCTTCATCAATGCCCCACCGGCGCCCACCTGCCCGTCATCCATCGGGAAGCACCAGTAGGCCATCTCTGGGTTGGAGAAGTCCTGGAACTCCACCTGGAACACGGCCGTATAGAACGCTTTGGCCCGCTCGATGTCGTGCACGTTCAGCTCAAACCAGGTGACCGGATTCGACGCCATGGCCTGGAGGGATGGGTTTCGCTGATTTTAGGTTGGTTTTCTGATCATTTCCTGCCGTGGTGTTCTGGCTCACGTCCCCGCCCGGCGCCGCTGGGCAGCAGGGCGAAACAATGGGGCCGATGCCCGCACCCCCCGCACCCCCATGAACATCGACGGCAGGCCCTGGCGCACCATCTGGCTGGAGGATGGCGGCCGCTCGGTCGGTGTGATCGACCAGACCCTGCTGCCGCACTGCTTCGTCACCCGCTCGCTCACCAGCGTTGAGGAGGCGGCCGAGGCGATCGTCACCATGGTGGTGCGGGGGGCTCCTCTGATCGGCGTCACCGGGGCTTACGGCCTGATGCTGGCCCTGCAGGCCGATCCCTCCGATGCCTCCCTGGCTGAGGCCTTCGAGCGCCTCGATGCCACCCGCCCCACCGCCATCAACCTGCGCTGGGCCCTGGAGCGGGTGCGGGCCGCCGTGCTGCCTCTGGCGGTGGAGCTGCGCGCCGAGGCGGCCAAGGCCGAGGCGGCCGCCATCGCCGAGGAGGACGTGGCCATGTGCGAGGCGATCGGCGACCACGGCCTGCGCCTGTTTCAGGAGATCGCCGCCCGCCGCCCCGAGGAGCGCCGCGGCCAGCCCCTGAACGTGCTCACCCATTGCAACGCCGGCTGGCTGGCCACGGTCGACTGGGGCACGGCCCTGGCGCCGATCTACAAGGCGCACCGCTGCGGCCTGCCGATCCACGTGTGGGTCGACGAGACCCGCCCCCGCAACCAGGGGGCCAGCCTGACGGCCTTCGAGCTGGGCCGCGAAGGGGTGCCCCACACGGTGATCGTCGACAACGCAGGCGGGCACCTGATGCAGCACGGCCAGGTGGATGCGGTGATCGTCGGCACTGACCGCACCACACGCTGCGGCGATGTCTGCAACAAGATCGGCACCTACCTCAAGGCCCTGGCCGCCCACGACAACGGCGTGCCCTTCTACGTGGCCCTGCCTGCCTCCACCATCGACTGGTCGATCGCCGACGGGGTGGCCGAGATCCCGATCGAGGCCCGTTCCCCCCTGGAGGTGACCCGCATCGCCGGCAAGCCCGTCGCAGGGGAGCCCACCAGCGTGCAGCTGGTGCCCGACGGCAGCGACGGCTTCAACCCCGCCTTCGATGTCACCCCCGCCCGCCTGGTGACGGCCCTGATCACCGAGCGGGGCGTGGCGCCGGCCAGCGAGGCGGGCCTCCAGGCCCTCTATGCCGCCTCGGTGGCGGTGGCCGCGGGTTGATCAGCTGCCCGTCGCCGCCCGGTGCTCGATTCAGAGCGAGGGCCGCAGCAGGCTGATGGGTTCACCGGCGCCGTCCGGTCGGACCGTCAGGGTGGAGTAGGTCCAGGTGCCGGCGCTCTGGCGGGCCTCCACGTACAGGGTGCCGTTGCCCCTGGACCCCTGCAGGGGAATGGCCAGGTTGGCCTGGCCCGTGCCACCGGAAAGATTGACGCTGCCGGACACCAGCAAGCCCCCATTGATCGGGGCGCCCAGCCGACTGATCACCACCGGATCCTTCTGGGCCTTGGCCAGGGCCTGCTGGTAGGGCGTGGTCGATTTGATCAGCCCGAACACGAGGCCGACGATCAGAGCGATGAAGCCGGCAAGCCCGGCCACCCCCGTGAGGCAGCCGGCCGGCACCAGCCATTTCCAGTTGCGGGCCCACCAGTTGGGGGCTGGCTTGCTGTCCATGGGGCCACTCTGGTCCTTGACCCCTCAGAGCCCTTCGAAGCGGACGTTGAGGTTCAGCTGGTTGGGGCCGAGGGCGGTGGCCTGAAGCACCAGGGCGGCCGCCTTGCCCTCGGCGGTGCCATCCACCTTGGTGCCCGCCGGCGGATCCAGCACCAGGTTGAAGCCCCACGGGCCCACCACGGTGTTGATCTTGCGCTCGCTGTAGCCCTGCTTGGCCAGGGAGGCCTTCACCTTGGCGAGCAGCTCGTCCGGCTTGCCGGGCAGCTGGGTGTTGAGGCTGGTCTGGCCGATGGCGTTCGCGGCGAACAGGCTGGCGGCCGGCTTGGGCAGCGGCAGTGACAGGCCCTTGAGCAGGGATCCGGCCGGGGTGGCCAGGGCGGCTCCGCCGACCAGGGCGCCGGCTCCCACCAGCAGGGAGGTGGAGAAGGCCAGCAGACGGGGACGCCAGTGCATGGCTTGGTCTTCGCGGCAGCAGTGCAACCGTACCCCGATTCAGCCGGGCTGGCTGCGGCGAGAATGCAGTCCCCCGCCGCTGCCGCTCCGCCGCCATGGCCCAGGCCCAGCCCGCCGCTCCGGCCCTGACCGCCGCCGCCCCGCCCCCCAACTGGGTGGCTTCGCGCCATCCCCTCGGCTGGCTGATCGACCGGCTGCTGGCGGTCGAGCCCCTGCGCCGGCTGCTGTTCCTGCAGGCCCGCCAGCTGATCATCCGCACCGCCGAGCGACGCGGCATCGCCTGGCGGGCCCGGCGCGAGGAGCTCGTGCGGCAGGCCGAGCCGCTGCTGGCCAGCAGCACGGATGCGGCCACCGCCACGCCGGCCTACTACCGGGCCCGCTTCCACGCTTACCAGGAGGGCAACCTCTGCTGGCAGGCGGCCGGTGAGGCGGAGCAGGCCACCGATGCCATGGCCCTGCGGGTGTGGCCGGGGGAAACCCTGGAGCCCCAGGACGCCCAGCGGCGGCTGCGGGACGCGATCTTCGCGGCGATCGAGCCCAGCCTCACCGGCCCGGTGCGCAGTGCCCTCGACATCGGCTGCTCGGTGGGCGTCGGCACCCTGGCCCTCAAGAACTGGCTGGAGCGGCGTGAGGGCACAGGCGTCGCCGTCGACGGCCTCGACCTCTCCCCCCAGATGCTGGCGGTGGCCAGGGTCCGCGACCCCGGCGGCCGCATCCGCCGCTGGCACCACGCCGCCGCCGAAGCCACCGGCCTGCCGGCGGCCAGCGTCGACCTGATCACCCTCCAGTTCGTCTGCCACGAGCTGCCCGCAGGCGCCACCCAGGCGGTGCTGCGGGAGGCGGCCCGCCTGCTGCGGCCCGGCGGGGTGGTGGCCCTGGTGGATCAGGACCCCGATTCAGACGTGATCCGCCGCCTGCCGGCGCCGATCGCCACCCTGCTCAAGAGCACCGAGCCCTACCTGGCCGACTACTTCAGCCTCGATCTGCCCAGGACCCTGGAGCAGGCCGGCTTCCGCGACGTGCGCCGGCAGGCCTGCGACCCCCGCCACCGGGTGCTGGTGGCGCGGCTGGCCTAGTCCCAGCCCACCAGCGCGATCTTGCCGATCGTGCTCCCGGAGGCCAGCTGGGCATGGGCAAGCTCCAGGTTGGCGGCGTTGATGGGGCTGAGGGTGCGGCCCAGGGTGGGGCGCAGCTCGCCGGCCTCGAAAAGCGCGGCGAGGTGATCCAGGATCTCCCCCTGCCGCCCCATGTCGGCGGTCTGGAACTGGGAGCGGCTGAACATGAACTCCCAGGCGAACGTCACGCTCTTGGCCTTGAGCCGGTTGAGGTCAAGGGGGTGGCGGTTGCCCACGATCGCCACGATCGAGCCCAGCGGGGCGATGAGCTCGGCCATCACCTCCCAGTAGGCGTCAGTGTCGCTGAAGTTGGCGATCCGATCCACCGCCTCGAAGCCCAGGGCGGCCAGCTGGGGAGCCAGGGGCCGGTGGTGGTCGACGACGTGGTGGGCCCCCAGCTCCTGCACCCAGGCGGCGCTCTCGGGGCGCGAGGCACTGGCGATCACCACCGCCCCGGCCCGGCGGGCCAGCTGGATGGCGATCGAGCCCACCCCGCCGGCGCCGCCGAGGATCAGCAGGCTGGGGCCACCCCCGCCCCCGGCCGCACCAGCGTCGGGCGGATCGAGCCCGAGCCGCTCGAACAGTGATTCCCAGGCCGTCAGCCCCGTCAGCGGAATGCTGGCTGCCTCGGCCCAGGAGAGCCGGGCCGGTTTGCGCCCCACCAGCCGCTCGTCCACCAGCACGGCTTCGGCGTTGCAGCCGGCCCTGCCCGCATCGCCGGCGAACATCACCGGATCCCCCACTCGGAAGCGGCGCACCCGCTCCCCCACCGCGCTCACCACCCCGGCACCATCCCAGCCCAGCTGCTTCGGAGCCGCGCCGGGGCCCACGGCCGCCCGCAGCTTGGTGTCGATCGGGTTCACTGCCACCGCCTCGATCCGCACCAGCAGGTCGTGGGGGCCGGGCACGGGCTCCGGCAGCTCCGTGTCCACCAGGGCAGGGGTGGCGAGAATCGCTCTCATGGCGGCGGGGTCAGTAGCGGCAGTAGCCCACCTCCCCCTTCAGGGGCGGTTTGCAGGGGAAGCGCAGCGGCACGAAGATCCGGTTGCCGTTGGCGTCGTTGGTGAGCGAGATGTTGCCCTGCACGTAGAGCTCCCGGCGCCAGAGGCCCCCCAGCCGGTCGCGCAGCAGGTCGCTGCCGCTGGGGTCCTTGCCCTTGCCGGACACCTCCCGGTAGGTCATCGACAGGCCGTCCTTCCAGCGGATCTTCAGGCCGCCGGGGATCTGCTCGTCCACGCAGGCCAGGGGCTTGCCGTTGTACTCGCAGTCCTTCCAGCCGTCGCGGGGAATCTGGGGCGGGTTCGGCTGCTGGGCCGGGCCGGGCGCCGCCAGGGCCAGCAGCACCAGTGGCACCACCGGCAGCAACGCTGCAGCCGCCCACCCCCTGCCCTTCTGCTGCGGGGTGAGCGGGGGCCTGCGGCGGCAGTGGGACGACACGGGCAGGCCCTGCAGGGTGGCTCCCCGTAGTCTCCCCCAAGCTCCTTCCCGTCCCATGGCCGTGCTCAACCGCTGGTCCGACGCCGATGCGCAGGCGGCTGTGGCCCACTACGGCGCCCGGGGCGTGAGCGAGGCGCTGGCCCTGCGCACCTACTCCGCCCGCCTGCTGGGCGCCGACCCGGAACTGGTGCTGCACGGCGGCGGCAACACCTCGCTGAAAACGAGCGTCACCGACCTCCTCGGCGACACCATCTCCGTGTTGTGCGTCAAGGGCAGCGGCTGGGATCTGGCCACGATCGAGCCGCCGGGCCACCCGGCCGTGCAGCTGGAGCCGCTGCTGCGGCTGCGCGCGCTGCCGTCCCTCAGCGACGAGGACATGGTGGCGGCCCAGCGGCGCCACCTGATCGATCCGGCGGCGCCCAACCCCTCGGTGGAGGCCCTTCTGCATGCCTTCCTGCCCCACGCCTTCATCGATCACACCCATGCGGTGGCGCTGCTAGCGCTGGCCGATCAGCCCGACGCCGAGACGGTGTGCCGCCGGGTCTATGGCGAGCGGGTGGCGATCGTTCCCTACGTGATGCCCGGCTTCGCGCTGGCCAAGGCCGCCGCCGAGGCCTATGAGGCGGCCGCCGAGGCCGCCGCCGCCCGCGGCCAGGAGCTGGAGGGGATGGTGCTGCTCCAGCACGGGCTGTTTTCCTTCGGGGCCACGGCCAAGCAGAGCTACGAGCGGATGATTGCGCTGGTGGAGGAGGCCGAGCGCGCCCTCAGCCCCAGCGAGCGCCTGTTTCAGCCATGCGCCCTGCCGAGCCGCCCGGCACCTGCGGCGGCGTTGCTGCCGCTGGTGCGTGGGGCCCTGAGCCGGGCCGCCGGGCGTCAGGGCTGTGCGCGCCGCTGGCTGCTGGATCTGCGGCAGACCGCCACCGCCCTGGCGGTGGCCAACGACCAGCGCCTTGGCGACTGGGCCGGGCGGGGGGTCGCCACCCCCGACCATGTGATCCGCACCAAGGCCCAACCGTTGGTGCTGCCGCCGGCGCCGCCGGCAGAGGGTCCCGAGGCCGGGCCGGCTCTGCAGTCCTGGGCGGTGCAACTGGAAGCGGCGATGCAGGCCTATGTGGACGACTATCAGGCCTACGTGCACCGCCAGAACAGCCGCGTGGGCGGCCACAAGACGCCGCTGGATCCCCTGCCACGCGTGATCGCCATCCCCGGCCTGGGCCTGGTGGGGGTGGGCGCCAGTGCGGCGGCGGCTGCCGTCACCGCCGACATCGCCGAGGCCTGGGCCCAGACGCTGCTGGCCGCCGAGGCGCTGGGCCGCTTTCAGCCCGTTGGTGAGGACGACACCTTCGACATGGAGTACTGGAGCCTGGAGCAGGCCAAGCTCGGCAAGGGCAAGGAGCTGCCCCTGGCCCGGCACGTGGTGCTGGTCACCGGTGGAGCGGGTGGCATCGGCGCGGCGATCGCCCGGGCTTTCGCCGTCGTCGGTGCTGAGGTGGCCGTGCTCGATCGTGACGCCGAGGGGGCTGCCGCCGTGGCCGCCAGCTGCGGCAAGCGGGCGCTGGCGCTCAATGCCGATGTCACCGCACCGGCGCAGGTGCGCGCGGCCATCGATCAGCTGGTGACCCGCTTCGGTGGCCTCGATCTGGTGGTGTCCAATGCCGGCGCCGCCTGGACCGGCCCGATCGCCACCCTTGAAGACGCCGATCTGCGTGCCAGCTTCGAGCTCAACCTTTTCGCCCACCAGCACGTGGCCCAGGCCGCAGTCGCCGTTTTCCGCGCCCAGGACGGCGCAGGCCTCACCTCAGCTGCTCCCGATCCCTCCCCGCTGGGCGGCCAGCTGCTGTTCAACGTCTCCAAGCAGGCCCTCAATCCCGGCCCGAACTTCGGTGCCTACGGCATCGCCAAAGCGGCCCTGCTGGCGCTGATGCGCCAATACGCGCTCGAGGGGGGTACGGAGTGCATCCGTGCCAATGCCATCAATGCTGATCGCATCCGCTCCGGCCTGCTCGACGACGCCATGATCCGCGCGCGCTCCGTCGCCCGCGGCGTCAGCGAGGCCGCCTACATGGGCGGCAACCTGCTGGGCCGGGAAGTGACCGCCGCCGATGTGGCCGAGGCCTTCGTGGCCCTGGCCCGCCTGGATCGCACCACCGGCGCCGTGCTCACCGTCGACGGCGGCAACGTGGCGGCGATGGTGCGGTGAGGGATCAAGCCCACCAACCAACTGCCGGCCCATGCGCTTGCAAGCAGCCATTCCCTCTCAAGCGGGCTCTGCCACTTCCTTGATCGCCGCCGCGATCGCGGCACGCTGCTCGGCGTCGTAGCCCCAGCGCTCCAGGAAAGCCACGTCGTTACCACGGCCTGCCGTGGCCTCCAGCAGCGTTTCAAGCCGCTCCTTCACAGCCCTGGGGTCCAGCAGGCGCAGCAACTCCACACACCGCTGGTGCACCCGCTCGGAACTGGCCTGCATGGCCCCATCGTCCTGGCGCTGATGGTGCAAGGCCATCGCCTTGCTCATCGCCAGGTTGCGGGCGGTGAGATCCACCACCCCGGCGCCTGCCTGGCGTAACTGCCACACCAGGCCATCGGGCAGGCGGTCCATCAGGGGGGAATCGCCGGCCAGCGCCACCACGAAGAACCCCCGGGCGCCATCGCGGCTCTGCACCAGCTCCCCCACCCGATCCGCCAGCACTTCGTCGCTCAGCTCGCCGTTCTCCCACAAGCCCAGCCACTGGGCCGTGATCTCCATGGCCTGCGGAAAGCTGGGAACAGCAGCGGGGCTTCCGGCTCCCGCACCGAGTGAAGCCGGGGTGGAGGCAGACATCGACGGCCCTTGGGATGACACTGTTGAAGGTATGCATTCTCCGCTCCTACCGGCGAGCCACCCGCCCGACTTCCGCTCCGGGTTCGTGGCCCTGGTGGGCCGGCCCAACGTCGGCAAATCGACGCTGCTCAACCAGCTGGTGGGGGAGAAGGTGGCGATCACCTCCCCCGTGGCCCAGACCACCCGCAACCGTCTACGGGCGATCCTCACCACTCCCGCCGCCCAGCTGGTGCTGCTGGACACTCCCGGCATCCACAAGCCCCATCACCTGCTGGGGGAACGGCTGGTGCGCAGCGCCCGCTCCGCCATCGGCGACGTGGACGTGGTGCTGCTGTTGGTGGACGGCAGCCAGCCGGCCGGCCGCGGCGACGGCTTCATCGTGGAGCTGCTGCGCCAGAGCCGCAGGCCTGTGCTGGTGGCCCTGAACAAATGGGACCTGGTGGATCCGGCGGAAGCCACCGCCCTGCAACGCAGCTATGACGCCCTGCTGAACGACCGAGGAACCACCGGCTTCCGCGGCGACGAGCCCGGTGGTGCCCCTGCTGACGCCACCAGCGGCGCAGGCGCCCGTGAAGCCCTCGCCCCCTTCGCCGAGCTCTTCCCGTGCAGCGCCACCAGTGGCGAGGGCTGCGAGGCGCTGGTGGCGGCCCTCACGGCACGGCTGCCGCTGGGCCCGGCGCTCTACCCGGCCGACACCATCAGCGACCAGCCGGAGCAGTTGCTGCTCGCCGAACTGATCCGCGAGCAGGTGTTGACCCTCACCCGCGAGGAGGTGCCCCACTCGGTGGCGGTCCAGGTGGAGCGGATCGTGGAAGACGGCAAGCGAACGGCCGTGCTCGCCACGGTGGTGGTGGAGCGCTCCAGCCAGAAAGGCATCCTGATCGGCAAGGGCGGAACCATGCTGCGGGACATCGGCAGCGGCGCCCGCGTCCAGATGCAGAAGGTGTTCGACGGGCCCGTGTACCTCGAGCTGTTCGTGAAGGTGGTGCCGAACTGGCGCCGCAACCCGGCGCGGCTCGCGGAGCTGGGCTACCGGGAGGAGTGAAGGCTGGCCGCGCGAGCCGCCCGGCGGCGCGCTGGCCCCTGCCGTTGCCGCTGGGCCCTGAGCCGTGCTTCAGGATGGGCGCACCGCCCGCCCACTGCCGCCATGACCGGCCCGAGCCCAGCGTTCCCACCGGCGGATCTGCCCGCCTTCCTGCAGCTCTGCGCCGGCCGCTGGATGGGTCTGCGCAGCACGCTGGCCGGCAGCGCCAGCAGCAACCCAGACGACGGCGCCGCTCCCTTGAGCGAGCGGGGGGAGGTGGAGGTGACCCTGCTGGAGGCAGGTGCCGCAGGCGATCTGGGCGGCCTGCAGGTGAATGCCCCGGAGGGCATCCGTAGCACGCTCGGCTTTGACGGTGACGGCGGCCTGCGGGGCGTCGACGGAACGATCGGTCGCTGGCAACTCTGGCCTGACGGAAGCCTGGAACTGGAACTTCAGCGCCGTGAGGGCCTGGTGCGGGAACGGATCTGGTTCACCAAGCCCAACCTGCGCCTGCGCAGCAGCGTGGAGCACCGCGCCGATGGCAGTGCCGCGGTGGCCAGTTTCTGCAGCGAGATTCGCCGCGTGAGCGCCTCCTGAGCACCGTGAGCGGCCTGCGGATCGATGTCGTGACGCTGGTGCCGGAGGCCTTCGAGCCCCTGCGCGGGCTCGGGGTGATCGGCCGCTCGTTCGCCGCCGGTCGGGCCAGCCTGCACACCCACAACCCCCGCGATTTCGCCACCGACCGCTACCGCAAGGTGGACGATGTGCCCTACGGCGGTGGTGCGGGCATGGTGCTCAAACCCGAGCCGGTCTTCGCCGCCTTCGAGGCGATCCCGCAACTGGAGCGCCGCACGGTGTTGCTGATGAGCCCGCAGGGCCAGCCTCTGCGGCAGGCCCACCTGCGCCACTGGGCCACCAGCTGCGACCAGCTGGTGCTGCTCTGCGGCCACTACGAGGGCTTCGACGAACGCATCCGCAGCCTGGCCGATGCGGAGGTGTCGATCGGCGACTTCGTGCTCACTGGCGGGGAGCTGCCGGCGATGACCGTGATCAATGGGGTGGTGCGGCTGCTGCCCGGCACGGTGGGCACCGCCGCCTCGCTCGACGACGAAAGCCACAGCGCCCTGCTGCTGGAGCATCCCCAGTACACCCGCCCGGCCAGCTTTCGCGGCATGGAGGTGCCCCAGGTGCTGCGCAACGGCCACCACGCGGTGATCGCCAGCTGGCGCCACGCGCAGCAACTGCAGCGCACCCGCGAGCGCCGCCCCGATCTCTACCAGCGCTGGCTGGAGCAGGGAGGCGGCGCGGAGGACGCGTCCGCGCCGGGAGAATGCCCATGATGGCTCCGCTTCGCCTCACGGCTTCGGCATGCAGCTGCGCATCGGCAACGGCTACGACATCCACCGGCTGGTAAGCGGACGGCCCCTGATCCTCGGGGGCATCCGGCTCGACCATCCGCTCGGCCTCGATGGCCACAGCGACGCCGACGTGCTGGTGCACGCGCTGATGGATGCCCTGCTGGGCGCCCTCAGCCTCGGCGACATCGGCCGCCATTTCCCGCCGGAGGACGCGCGCTGGAAAGGCGCCGACAGCCTGCTGCTGCTTGAGCGGGTGATGGAGCTGGTGCGCGAGCAGGGCTGGCAGGTGGTGAACGTGGATGCGGTGGTGGTGGCGGAGCAGCCCAAGCTCAAGCCCCACATCGAGGCCATGCGCGCCGCCATCGCCGCACGGCTGGCGGTGGAGCCGGAACAGGTGGGGGTGAAAGCCACCACCAACGAAGGTCTGGGGCCTACCGGCCGTCAGGAGGGCATCGCCTGCCATGCCGTCGCCCTGCTGCAGAAACCATGAAGGGTTGGTGGCTGGCGCTCTGCCTGGGGCTGGCCCTGCTGGTGGCGCCTGGGCTACAACCGGGCATGGCTCTTGCCGCGCCGGGCGCTGCCGGCTCAGGCCTGGAAGCTGGCGCAGACGTGGCAGCCAGGGCCGACGTGGGCATCGGAGCTGGAGCCATCGAGCTCTTGCGGTTGCGGGTGCCGGCAGAGCAGCGCAACTGCTGGTTGCAGGCTGAAGCGGTGGGGTGGGGGCCCTGGTTGGAGCGGCAGCAGGGTTTCGCGGGCCGGGAGCTGTTCTGGAACGCCCGCGACACGGAAGGCGTGCTGCTGATCCGCTGGCGGCGGGCGTCCGACTGGCATGGCCTTGCAGAAACCAGCCTGGCGGAGCCCCAGCAACGCTTTGAGGCGGAGGCACGCCGCTGTCTGGCTCTGCCCACCACCGCAGACAACCCCTTTGCGCTGCTGGGCAGCGCCGAACTGCTTCCGCAACCATGAACACCTTCGGCACCGGGCCGATCCCTCCCCACAACGACCCCGAGATCGCGTCTCAGCACAACCCGGGGCCCGGCCTGATTGCTGGGGTGGCCGAGCTCGATCTGGAGCGTCCGCTACGGCTGGGGATGACGGAAGCGATCTGGGGCCAGGACAAGAGCGCTACACAGATCGCCGCCATCCTGCTGCGGCTGGCCCAGACCGCCCAGACCGTTCTGGTGACGCGCGTGAGCGACGAGAAGGCTGCCGCTGTTGCCGTTCTCTGCCGAGAGGCGCTGCCGCCGCTACCGGCAGAGCGGGCTCTGGCCTATCACCCGATCGCCCGCTGCCTGACGCTCGGCCTGCAGGAGGGCAGCAGCGAGCCGCCCGTGGCTGCCACGCCGTCGGTGGCGGTGGTGTGCGCCGGCAGCAGCGACCTGGCCGTGGCCCAGGAGGCGGGCCTGGCCCTGCGCTGCCACGGCATTGCCCACGACCTGGTGGTGGACGTGGGCGTGGCGGGACTGCAGCGCCTGCTCGGCAAGCTGGAGCGGCTGCGGCGTGCCCGCGTGTTGATCGTGTGCGCCGGCATGGAAGGGGCCCTGCCCACCGTGGTGGCCGGGCTGTTGCCCCAGCCGGTGATCGCCGTGCCGGTGTCGGTGGGCTACGGCGTGAGTGCCGGCGGCATGGCAGCGCTGCATGGCATGCTCGCCAGCTGCGCGCCAGGGCTTGCCGTGGTGAACATCGACAACGGCTACGGTGCCGCCATGGCCGCTCTGCGCATCCTCAACGCAAATGAACAGGGCGATCACTGAGTGGGTTGCCAGCTCAAGCAGTTGAAGCGGCTGTGGCCGACAGCCGGTTCAACTGATGGGATCGAGCGGCTGCAGCCGTTGCTTGGCCTTTGCAGGGGTTGAACGGCTATGGCTGTGTGGCGCGTGCAGCCGTGGCTGAGGCTCAGAGGTGCTGCAGCTGTGGGTAGGCGGTAAGCAGTTCCTCGGTGCTGAGCACTTCGCCCTCGCCTTCGGGCTGCCAGATCACTTCGAGGGCCAGCAGATCAGTGGAGCTCACAGCTCCCAGCACGCCAAGCGCGTTGCGGAGGTCGTCGGCGGTGCTGGCGGATTTGATCGGGATGCGGCCGCGGCTGGCCACCAGCAGGGTGATGGCGATGAAATCGCTGGTGGCATCGGCGTTGCCCACCGGCGCGGCGGCATCCTGGAAGCGCTTGCCGCCCACATTGGAGGTGACCTCGCGGCGCAGCTTGCTGCGCTCTGTCATCGAGAGGCGGTTGAAGGTGGTTTCGGCGCTGGGAAAGGGCACCTGACCCACTTCCACGTTGGCGTACACCCAGAGATCGGGGTTGCGCAGCAACGAGAGGGTGGTTTCCTGCAGCACCCGCTGCAGGCCGGCGCTGCTGCCCGTGTCCGCCTGTGCTGCCAGGCGGCGCAGATCGCTCTGCAGATCGCGGGCCGTGGCGAGCAGGCCCATCTGCAGCTGCGCCACTGCCACGGGGCCGTCGGCGCGGGGAGCGACCATCGCCCCGCCGCCATTGCCGCCGGTCAGCGCGCCGCCACCTCCACCGCGCAGGGTGTTGGCGATCACGCCCACGATCGCCATCAGGACCAGGAAGCCGAACAAGCCGCCGCCGCCGAAGCCGAAGATCGGGATCAGGAAGGGGAAGCCGATGCCGCCGCCGAAGCCGCCACCGCCGCCCCGGTAGCCGCCACCCCCGAAGCTCCCGCCACCACCGCCGCTGAAGTTACGCGGCATGGAGGGGGCGGAACGGAAACTGCCGCCGCCGATGCGGCCACCGCTGGCGGCCTGGCTCGGCTGCGGCGCAGCGAACATCACCAGGGTGCTGAGCAGGAACGGCAGCACCAGCCAGGCCGACAGGCGCAGGCGCCCCGCGCTGGCACGGCCGGTGGCTTGGGGAGAGGACACGTCAGTTGCCGCTGCGAATGGCTCGAATCTAGGAACCACCCCCCACGATGGTGACGACTTCCAGAACGTCGCCATCGTTGAGGGGCTGCTCCGGCCAATGCCGCCGGGCCAGCACCGTGCCGTTGAACTCGACCACCACCAGGCGGGGCTCGTAGCCGAAGTGCTTCAGCGCCTCCTGCAGGCTGAGACCTGCCTGGCACTGGCGGGCCTCACCGTTGAGTTTCAGAGAGAGGGTCACGGCAGCGGAAGGGCGAAGAGGTTGTGGAGGCGACGGAGTTCAGGGCAGGGGTGGTGAGGGAAATGGTGCTGAGTGAAGTGGTGGCAGGGCGGCCAGCAGCTCGCGGCTGGCCGCCGCCGGATCGGCGGCCTCCATGATCGCGCGCACCACCGCCACCCCCCGGGCGCCGGCCGCCAGCACCGGCGCGAGCGTGGCGGCCTCGATGCCGCCGATCGCGAAGAAGGGCAGCGGGCTCTCCGCCGCGGCCTCACTGAGATAGGCGAACCCCACCGGTGCGCGGCCGGGCTTGGTGGGCGTGGCATGCACGGGCCCCACCCCCACGTAGTCACAGCCATCGGTCACGGCCTGGCGCAGCTGCTCGATGCAGTGGGTGCTGCGGCCGATCAAGCGCTCCGGCCCGAGCAGGCGACGGGCGATCGCCGGCGGCAGATCCCCCTGGCCCAGGTGCACGCCATCGGCGTCCACCGCCAGGGCCAGATCCACCCGGTCGTTCACCAGGAACAGGGCACCATGGCCGGCGCAGAGCCGGCGCAGGGCGGTGGCTTCGGCGAAGCGCTGGCTGTCGTCGGCCTGCTTGGCCCGGTACTGCACCAGACGGACCCCCGCCTCCAGGGCAGCCGCCACCGTGGTTTCGAGAGCTTCAAGGGTCTGGCAGGGGCTGGTGATCAGATACAGCCGGCAGGAGGCCAGCTGCTGGCGCCGGTGGCCCAGGCCCGCCGTGGCCTGCAGCACGGCCACTTCCAGGTCGTAGGCGAGATAGCGCAGCGCTGAGGCCTCCGCCGCCAGCTCCGGATCGCTGCTGCGGCCGAATTCCTCGAGCACCCGCAGGGCTTCCTGCACCCGGGCGGCATTGGCCCCCAGCACTGCCGCGGAGCCAAGCCGCTGCTGCTGGGCCGGATGGGCCAGGCCCGCCGCCGGATCGGTGGCGCTGTGGCGCGCCTGCTTATAAATGTCCTGATGGCGCCGGCCGAGACGCTGGCGCATGTCCTTGCTGCGGGCCACCAGGTCGTCGCGGCCGAGGCCGAAGCGGCACCAGTCTTCGATCACCCGCAGCCCCTCCCGGGCCCGGTCGAGGTTGGCGTCCAGCAGGCGCAGCACGGCCGGCTCCGCCAGCTGTGGACCGGAGGCAGAGAAAGGAATGTCCATCGGAGCAGGGGAAGGGTTGAGGCAGGCAACGGTGAGGCCGCGTGGCGGCGGGCCAGTGAAGCAATGAGACGGCGTGGAGGTGAGCCAGCCAGGTGGCAGGCGGGCGGACGGCGCCGGGATGGCGCGGCGGGAATGTGGGGACGGGACGGAATGGGCTCGTTAGGGTGGAGGACCATTCCCAGAGCCCATGAATTCCGGCGGCGGCGACAGCCCGATGTGGGTGCTGGTTTCAGGGATTCTGCTGCTGGGCGGCATCGCGGCCTTCATCAGCTGGGGCCTCACGAACGCCTATCCCGCCGCCTGAGCTGGCCACCGCCGCTTCAAGCATGCGCTCGGGCATCAAGGCGCGGGCCTGCTCGGCATCCCGGCCGATCTGGGCCTTGAGGTCCTCCAGGCTCTCGAACCGCTGCTGGCAACGCAGCAAGGCCAGCGGCTGCACCTCCAGCACGTGCCCCTCCAGCTCAATCTGGCGATCCAGCAGGTGCACCTCCACCGCCGAGGGCGCCAGGGGGTCCACCGTGGGCTGCGGCCCCAGATTCATCACCGCCGCCATAGGGCCGCCACCCTGGGTCCAGGCCAGGGCGGCATACACCCCCTCCAGCGGAAGGAACTTGCGCCCGTCCACCGCCAGGTTGGCCGTGGGCCAGCCGAGCGTGCGGCCCAGCCGGCGCCCGCGCCCCACAGTGCCGCTGAACCGGTAGGGACGCTCCAGCAGCCGCCCGGCCTCATCGATCCGGCCAGCGGCCAGGGCCCTGCGGATGCGGCTGCTGCTCACCCGCTCGCTGCCATCCCACAGCATCGGCAGCACCGACACCTTCAGGCCGTGCTGGGCGCCGATCGCGACGAGGGCAGCCGCATCACCGCAGCGGTTCACGCCGAAGCGGAAATTCTCTCCCACTGCCACCTCATGGCACTGCAGCGCCCCCACCAGAACCCGTTCGACGAACTCCTGCGGTGTGAAGCAGGCGAGCTCGCGGGTGAAGGACACCATCACCAGCTGGCGGATGCCGAAGGGTTGAAGCAGCGAGAGCTGCTCGCTGGGCAGATCGAGGCGCAGGCGGGGCTCGCCATGCAGCAGCTCGCGGGGATGGGGCCAGAAGCTCACCACCGTGGGCACCAGGCCAGCGGTGGGGGCGGCAGCGATCGAGGCAATGACCCGTTGGTGACCCTGGTGCAGGCCGTCGAAGCTCCCAAGGGCGACGGCGGTGGGGGTCAGGGCATCCTGGGGAGATCGCAGCGGTATCAACTGTCCAGACGGTTCCCGCGGGGGTCCATCCTTCCACGCGGCGCCGGGCGCTGTGGCCCTGCGGTCAGGGCCTCGCAGCACGGGTGGCCGGCCATGCCAAGTTTGTTGCCATTCGCCCTTCCCCACGCAAGCGCCGCCGATGGCCGATCGCCTCGATCTCCAGCTGGTTTCCGCGGCGGTGCGTCGCATGGCCTGGATCCGTTTCTGGACCCAGGTGGTGCTGTCCGTGGTGGTGGTGGGGGTGCTGATCTTCAACAACATCGGCACCCGGCTGATGGCCAACACCCAGCGGGCCCTGGGGCTGGGCCCCGGGCTGTCGCTCACGACGCTGTCGTTTTTCGTGCTGCTCTGGAGCCTCTGGCAGGGCTGGCTGATGGTGCGCTGCGGCCGCGCCCTGGCCAGCCCGGTGCGGCCCAGCCGCGGCGAAACCGGCCGGCTGATCAAGCGCAGCGTGCTGGGCGATCTGCTTGGCCTCACCCTGGCGGCGGTGGGCTACCAGGCCCTGGCCGGCAGCCTGTTCGTGCAGGCCTCCATGCAGGTGCCCGGCTTCTTCGGCGCCCAGATCACGACCCCCGGCGGCGCCGGCGGCAACGTGATGGGTCTGCCGATCACCTCGATCGAGATGCTCTCGGTGCTGAGCAACACCCAGGTGCTGTTCGCCCATCTGGTGGGCCTGCTGCTCAGCCTGTGGCTGCTGCAGCGGGTCTACAGGCCGCTGCCGTCAGAGCGGCCCGGCTGAAAGGGACCCCTGCGCCAGCAGGGGATCGAGTGCCGCCAGCTGCGACAGCGCCCCGCGCCAGAACAGTTCCGGCTGCAGCGGCGTGAGCGCCGCACCACCGCTGTGCACCTGCTCCACATCCGTGGGCCAGTCGCGCGGGCCGGCGGTGGCCGCCTCCAGATCGTTGACCACCTCACCAGCGAGCCAGTAATAGGTGCGGCCGCGGGGATCGGTGCGGCAATCGAACTGATCCACGTAGCGGCGCACCGCCGGGCGGCACCAGCGCACCGGGCCGATCGCAGCGGCGGGCTGGGCCGGCACGTTCAGGTTCAGCAGCAGGCCTTCGGGCCAGCCACCGGCGAGCATCTGCTCGGCCACCTCCAGCGCCAGCCCGGCCGCCGGGCCGAACTCGCGCCAGTCGAAGCAGGCGCTGCTCACCGCCAGCGCCTTGAGGCCCTCCAGGGTGCCCTCCATCGCCGCCGACACCGTGCCGGAATAAAAGACATCGCTGCCCAGGTTGGGGCCGTGGTTGATGCCGGAGAGCACCAGATCGGGCGGTTCCGCCAACAGGCGGCCCAGGGCCAGCTTCACGCAATCGGAAGGGGTGCCGCTGCAGGCCCAGGCCACCACCCCTTCGGCGAACAGGGCATCGGCCCGTTCCGCCCGCAGCGGGGTCTGCAGCGTGAGGCCGTGGCCGGTGGCGGAGCGTTCCTGGTCGGGGCAGACCACCGTGACCCGATGCCCCCGGGCGGCGGCGGCATTCGCCAGGGTGCGGATGCCCTCGGCGAACACCCCGTCGTCGTTGCTGATCAGGATGCGGAGGGGATGCATCGGCGCGAGCACAGCGGCGGCAGAGGTGGAGGGATCCAGCCTGGCGGCAACCTAGGCGGCCCGGATCCGTACAGTCGAGCCGCTACGCCACCCCTCCGTGAGCGCCACGATCACCCTCCAGCAGCTCACCGATCAACTCGATGCCCTTGAGGCAGAAGCGGCCGCCGAGGTGCGGGCAGCTCCCGCCGCCGCCGACCTGGAGCAGTTGCGGGTGGCGCTGCTGGGCAAGAAAGGGCGGCTTTCGGCGGTGCTCGGCGCCATGGGCAAGCTCTCGGCCGAGGAGCGGCCGCTGGTGGGACAACGGGCCAACCGGCTCAAGGAGCAACTGCAGGCCCTGCTGGGCGAGCGGCTGGAGGCGCTGCGCGAGGCCGCCATGGCCGAGAAGTTGCGCGGCGAAAGCCTCGATGTGACCGCACCGAGCCGCTACGTGCCCGCCGGCCACCGCCATCCACTGATCACCACCACCGAGGAGATCGTCGACATCTTCGCCGGTCTCGGCTACCGGGTGGAGGAAGGCCCGGAGGTGGAGACCGACCACTACAACTTCACCGCGCTCAACATCCCGCCCCACCACCCGGCGCGGGACATGCAGGACACCTTTTATCTGACGGCCAGCACCCTGCTGCGCACCCACACCTCACCGGTGCAAATCCGCCATCTGGAGCAGAACCCACCGCCGGTGCGGATCGTGGCGCCGGGGCGCGTGTACCGACGGGATGCAGTGGATGCCACCCATTCGCCGGTGTTTCACCAGGTGGAGGTGCTGGCGATCGACGAAGGGCTGGATTTCAGCCACCTGCGCGGCACGGTCACCACCTTTCTGCAGGCCTTCTTCGGCGACCTGCCGGTGCGGTTCCGCGCCAGCTACTTCCCCTTCACCGAACCCTCCGCTGAGGTGGACGTGCAGTGGCGCGGCCGCTGGCTGGAGGTGATGGGCTGCGGGATGGTTGATCCGGCGGTGCTGGAGGGGCTGGGACTGGACCCCGAGCGCTGGAGTGGCTTCGCCGCCGGACTGGGGGTGGAGCGCTTCTGCATGGTGCGCCACGGCATCGATGACATCCGCCGCCTCTATACCAGCGATCTGCGCTTCCTCGAACAGTTCTGACCCTGCGGAGCGCCCGCCAGGATCCCCACACCAGCACCACCACTGAGAGCCGGACCCCCCTCATAAACTCTCGAAACCCCTGCGCGCGATCGGTGCCCTGCGTCGGACTGATCGTCAACGACGGCAAGGCTGTGGCCGTCCGCACCGCCGATGCGATTGAGGCGCGCTTCATCGCCGCCGGCAACAGCGTGGTGCGGGTGAGCAGTTCCGGCGGCATGGTGGGCTTCGCCAACCCCGACACGCACCTGCGCAGCCTCGGCTACGCCGCCTGCGTGCCGTCCAGTTTTCATGGGGCAATGCAACTGGCGGTGGTGCTCGGCGGGGATGGCACCGTGCTCTCCGCCGCCCGCCAGACGGCCCCGATCGGGGTGCCGATCCTGACGATCAACACCGGCCACATGGGCTTCCTGGCCGAGGCCTACCTCAACGAGCTCGATGCCGCCATCGACCAGCTGCTGCAGGGCAACTGGACGGTGGAGGAGCGCACCATGCTGGTGGTGAGCGTGATGCGGGGGGAGCATCGCCGCTGGGAGGTGCTCTGCCTCAACGAAATGGCCCTGCACCGGGAGCCGCTCACCAGCATGTGCCACTTCGAGATCGCCATCGGCCGCCACGTGCCGGTGGACATCTCCGCCGACGGGGTGATTCTCTCGACCCCCACAGGCTCCACCGCCTATGCCCTCTCCGCCGGCGGTCCGGTGATCACCCCCGACTGCCCGGTGCTGCAACTCACCCCGATCGCGCCCCATTCATTGGCGTCCCGCGCCCTGGTCTTCAGCGACCGGGAGCCGGTGACCGTGTTCCCCGCCACGCCCGAGCGGCTGATGATGGTGGTGGACGGCAGTGCCGGCTGCTACGTGTGGCCGGAAGACCGGGTGCTGATCCGCCGCAGTGAACATACGGCCCGCTTCGTGCGGCTGCACGACCACGAGTTCTTCCAGGTGCTGCGCAACAAGCTGGGCTGGGGCCTGCCCCATGTGGCCAAACCCGACAGCCATGAGCACGGCGGCGGCGGCCCGCGCCCGGAGACCGGGGATGAGCGGGCGTGAGCCAGCCGTTGATCCTGCTGATCGGCCCGGAGGCCGAAGCGATGGCGCCGCGGCTGGAAGCTTCCGGTTACCGCACCGCCCTGGCGGGCTCCCTGCCCGAGCCCGCCGCCGCGGTGTTGCTGTCGGGGGAGATCGGCGCTCTCAGCATTCCTGCCCTGCGGCTCACGATGGAGCAGGTGCCCCTGCTGCTCGACATCGGCGAGGACAGCGTGGAGGGCCGCTCCGAGTGCCTCAGCGCCGGTGCCAATGATTTCTGGCTGTCGTCGGCCGGTGCCAGCGATCTGCTGACGCGGCTGCGGCTGATCCTGCAGCGGCGCGTGCAACCCCTGCCGATCAAGGCCGTGCTGGAGGTGGCCGATCTGCGGCTCGACCCCACCCTCAAACGCGTCCAGCGCGGCAACCGCGTGCTCACCCTCACGGGCCGTGAATACCGGCTGCTGGTGCTGCTGGTGCGCCAGGCGGGCGAGGTGCTGAGCCGCGAGCAGATCCTGCGGGAAGCCTGGGACGACCAGACCGAAGCTGCCAGCAACGTGGTGGAGGTGTATGTGCGCTACCTGCGCCAGAAGCTCGAGGAAGGGGGTGAGCGCCGCTTGATCCATACGGTGCGGGGGCGGGGCTACTGCCTCTGCGATCGTCAGCTTCCCAGCGGCAAGCCGGCGCCATGACATCCACCCCCCTGCGCTCCAGCGGTCAGAGGCCCGCAGCCTTGCCGGCCCTCAGTGGTCCCGTACGAGTATTCGGGCGGGGGGACTTGCTCCGGGTGATGGGGCTGGGCGTGCTGGCGGTGATGGTCGGGCCGGTTGGGGCCATAGGGGCCGCTGCGGCCGGCGCGGCATCCACTGCGCAGGGGCCCCCGCAGTTTCTGCCGCTGGAAGCGGAATGGTGTCTGGAGCATCCCGCCAGGCCTGCTGGCTGCATTCAGCTGGAGGTGCCGCGCAGCGTGCGCCAGATGGCCCTGGGGTTGATGGAGCGGCCCCCGCTCGGCCCGTTGCGGGGCATGTGGTTTCGCTTTGATCCGCCCACACCGGTGAGCTTCTGGATGCACCGTGTTCCCCAGCCACTCGACCTGATCTACCTGCGCCAGGGGCGGGTGATCGCCATCGATCCAGCCGTGCCGCCCTGTCCACGCCTGCCATGCCCCAGCTACGGGCCGGCGGAACCCGCCGATGGGGTGGTGGAGCTCCAGGCTCACGAAGCCCAGCGGCTCGGGATCGTGGTGGGCAGCCCGGCACCCCTGCGCTGGCTCCCTGGCCGGGGAGCTGGCCGCTGATCGGTGCGTGGCCAACCACAGACGGAAAACAGGAAGCACTGATCTCTGAGCACTGATCTCTGAGCACGGAGCGCTTCGTCGCTGAACGGTGAGCGCTGAACAGTGCGTACCGAGCGCTAAGCACAGAGCGGCTACATCAGGGAAAGCTGGGGCAAGCAGCTCAGCGGATGCGCAGGATTTGGATTGGCGGAAGTGGGCCCGTTGCCGCTGGCCGCCCTGCCGACCGCCTTTGCCTGGAGCCGCCGCCTGCAGGTCGTACCGCCGCGCTCAGGTCCCGGCCACTGAGCGGCGCCCTTTCAGCACCAGCACCGGGTTGAGCGGCGCGAGGCGGGTGCCGTCGGCCAGGGGCGCACCGCGCCAGGCCTGGTGCTGGCTCACGCCCACCTCCAGCTGGCCCCGCTCCAGCACTGGCCGCAGCTCCGCCAGCGCCTCCACGGTGGCCAGCGGAATCACCACCACACCGCCGGGACGCAGGCGTTGCAGCACGGCCGCCAGCAGTGCGGCGCGGCCGCGGCCGCCACCGCCGATCAACACGCGGTCGGGGTCGGGCAGGGGGGAGGGGTGCTCGCCAGGGGCGCAGGCCGCCAGCGCCTCCAGCTCCAGCACGCCGGCGGGCCGCACCCCCAGCCGCTCGGCATTGGCCTGGATCAGCGCCGCCGAGCCGCCGCGCCGCTCCACCGCCCACAGCTGCAACTGGGGCCGCAGGCGCAGGGCCTCCAGGCCGATCGAGCCCACCCCGGCGCCCAGATCCCAGAGCACGCCCTGAGCCGGCAGCTCCAGGTCGGCCAGCAGCTGGATCCGCACCTCCCGCTTGGTCATCAGGCCGGGCCGATCGGGATGCTGCAGCCAGAGGCCGTCGTCGAGGCCGAACAGGGGCAGGCCGGCCGGATCGGGAGCGGCCGGGGGCTCGGCGATCAGCAGCACCAGGTGCAGTGGATCGAGATCACTGGGCAGGGGTGCGGTGGGGGCCAGCCGCATCAGCCGCTCCTGCGGATGTCCCAGCCGCTCGGCCAGCCACAGGCTGTAGGCGGCCTCCAGGCCACTGGCCCGCAGCAGGCGGCGCACCTCCTCGGCACCGCCACGGGAGGGGTCGGTGAGCACCGCCAGCGCCGCGGGGCGCTGCTGCAGCCGCTGGGCCAGGGGTTCCGTTTCGCGGCCATGCAGGCTCACCCAGCCGGCGTCCTGCCAGGGGCGCCCCAGGCGCGCGAAGGCCAGCTGCAGGCTGGTGGGCGCCGGATGGAAGCGCAGGCGCTCCGGCGGAATGTGCTGCAGCAGCAACCGGCCGATGCCGAACCAGAGCGGATCGCCGCTGGCCAGCAGCACCACCGACTCGCCAGCGGCAAGGGCCTGCTGCAGGGCCGCGAGCAGCGGCTCGGGCTTGTCGCTGGCCAGCAGACGCGGGGGCTTCCAGGCGAGGGCGGGGCGGGTGGTGGCCTCGATGGCCTCACTGGGCTCGACGGCCTCGACAGTTTCAGTGGCCGCAGCCGCCTGCGCTGCCCAGGCGGCCAGCTGGGCCTCAAGGCCGGAATGCTGCCGGGACGGTGCCGCCAGCAGGGACGCCCCCCGCACCAGCTCCAGCGCCGCCGCGGACAGGGAGGCGAGGCCGCCCGCGTCAGTGCCGATCACCTGCAACGGCGGGCCTTGCTGCCGCCGGCCGGCCTGCGGGTCGCTGCTCATGCCGGCAGGGCGGCGAGGGAATCCGGCCATGATGACCGCCCCCCCGTTCCGCCATGGCCGAGCCGCCCGATGCCGCGATCCGCAGCCGTCGCCAGCGGATCCACGAACTGGTGCTGGCCCTGCTGGCGCAGCAGGGGGATCTGGAGCTGCTCGACGGCGATGGGGCCGCCCTCAGCGGCAACCCGGGCGAAGCCGGCCAGTGGCTGGAGCGCAACCGGCGGGTGGTGGCCCGCTACCAGGCCCTGGTGCGCTCGGCCGTCACCCTCGACGCCCTGATCGACCAGGACAGCAACGGCCAGCTCTGACAAGCTGGCCCCACCTTGTGCAGCACCATGGCGCGCTTCGGCTTCTCCGCTCTCCAGACGCTGCTGGGACGCGGGGGCGGCAAGGAGGGGTGGCAGGCGCCGCCGGCCAGCTGGCAGCGGCCCTTCGGCCTGGGCTGGGACTCGCCCTATACGGTGCGCTACGCCAGCAACCTGGACGACGGCCCCTGGCACGGCATGCCGCTGGGCGGCTTCGGCGCAGGCTGCATCGGCCGCAGCTCCGCCGGCCATGTGAATCTCTGGCACCTCGATGGCGGTGAGCACTGGTTCGGCACCCTGCCCGACTGCCAGTTCGCCCTGTTCGAAAGCGACGGCACCACACCGCTGGCCATGGCGCTGGCCACGGCGCCGGAGCAGGACGACTCCCGGCCGGGCTCCGGTGAGAACCCCCTGCCTGCCTGGCAGTGGTACCCGGCCAGCAGCGCCGAGCAGCAGACCGGCACCTACGCCGCCCGCTACCCGCTCAGCTGGTTCCAGCACAGCGGCGTGTTCCGTGCCGGTGTCTGCTGCGAAGCCTTCAGCCCGATCCTGCCGGGCGACTATGCGCGCAGCAGCTACCCGGTGGCCGTGTTCCGCTGGCAGCTCAGCAATCCCACCGAAGCGCCGCTGGACCTCTCGCTGCTGGTGAGCTGGCGCAACACCACCGGCTGGTTCACCAACACCGATCCCAGCGCTGCCGTCACCTTCCGTGATGACGGCAGCCCCGAGCACAGCTACGTGCCGGCGATCGGCCATGGCGCCGGCCAGCGCAACCGCCAGATCAACCAGCCCGGCCTGAAGGGGGTGCTGCTGGAGGGGCCGATCAGCACGCCGATCGCCGAAGGGGAAGGCCAGTGGTGCGTGGCGGTGCCCGACGACCTGCCCGGCGTGGAGGTGCTGCGCTGCAGCCGCTGGGATCCCACCGGCAGCGGCGCCGAGATCTGGGCCCCGTTCGCCCGCGACGGCTCCATTCCCGCCAGTGACAACGACCGCCGCAGCAGCGCCGGCGAGCAGGCCAGTGCGGCCATCGCCCTGCGGCTGCGGCTGGAGCCAGGGGCCACGATCGAGCTGCCGGTGGTGATCAGCTGGGACCTGCCGGTGACCGCCTTCGCCAGCGGCCAGCAGGCGCTGCGCCGCTACACCGATGTGTTCGGTGGGAGTGGCACCAATGCCACGGCGATCGCCGCCGAGGCCCTGCGCGACTGGCCCCAGTGGCGCGAGGCGATCGAGGCTTGGCAGCAGCCGGTGCTGGAGCGCAGCGACCTGCCCGAGCCGATCCGCATGGCGCTGTTCAACGAGCTCTACGACCTCGCCAGCGGCGGCAGCCTCTGGACCGCCGCCACAACCGCCGACCCGGTGGGCCGCTTCGGGGTGCTCGAGTGCCTGGATTACGCCTGGTACGAAAGCCTCGACGTGCGCCTCTACGGCTCCCTCGCCCTGCTGCAACTGTGGCCCGAGCTCGACAAGGCGGTGCTGCGCAGCTTCGCGAGGGCCATCCCCGCCGCCGACGCCACGCCACGACCGATCGGTTGGTACTTCACCCAGGGCAAGGGGCGGGTGGAGGCGGCCCGCAAGCTGGCGGGGGCCACGCCCCACGATCTGGGCGCTCCGAACGAGCGGCCCTTTGATGCCACCAACTACACCGCCTACCAGGACTGCAACCTCTGGAAGGACCTGGCCAGTGATTTCGTGCTGCAGGTGTGGCGCACCTTCCAGCTGGCGCCCACCGGCAGTGACCTGCGCTTCCTGGCCGACTGCTGGCCCGCCGCGGTGCAGGCCCTGCAGTACCTCAAGACCTTCGACATCAACGACGACGGCCTGCCCGACAACGGCGGCGCCCCCGACCAGACCTTCGACGACTGGGCCCTGAAGGGGGTGAGCACCTATTGCGGCGCCCTCTGGATCGCGGCCCTGGAGGCGGCCCTCGCGATGGGGCAGCGGCTGCAGCTGGATCTGGGGCTCGACACCAGCGCGGAGCAGCGGCAGTTCAGCGACTGGCTGGAGCAGTCGCGGGCGAACTTCGACCGGCTGCTCTGGAACGGCGAGTACTACCGCATCGATGCCGGCAGCGGCACGCCGGTGGTGATGGCCGATCAGCTCTGCGGCGACTTCTACGCCCGCCTGCTGAACCTGCCGCCGGTGGTGAGCGATGCCAACGCGCTGTCCTCGCTCACGGCGATCCGCGACGCCTGCTTCGAGCGCTTCGAGGGCGGCAAGCTCGGGGTGGCCAATGGCCTGCGCCGCGACGGCACGCCGCTCGACCCCAACGGCACCCACCCATTGGAAGTGTGGACCGGCATCAACTTCGGCCTGGCCGCCTACTACCGGCTCATGGGCCAGACCGGCACCGCTCTGGCGATCACCGGCGCCGTGGTGCAGCAGGTGTACGACGGGGGCCTGCAGTTCCGCACCCCCGAAGCCCTCACCGCCGCAGGCACCTTCCGCGCCTGCCACTATCTACGGGCGATGGCGATCTGGGCTCTGTGGGCCACACACACCCAGTGGCAACCGATTCCGGGCAGTGCCCGTCAGCCATGAGCAGCGGCTTGCCGTCCAGGGCGCTCACCCTCGCGCTCTCCCTGCTGCTGGCCCTGGGCGCACTGGCTGGCCTGATCGGCCTGGCGCCACCGGCCTTCGCCCAGATTCACAGCCACCCCGACGAAAACGGCACGCCAGTGGTGCGCAGCCTCGAGAGCCTGCGGGATCTCGACGACCAGAGCTGGCAGCTGGTGGGCTACCGGCAGGGGCCACCCGGCGGCCCGCTGCGCCTGCGCATCGTGGGCTATCCGGGCAAGTTGCGCCTCGATCACCCCACCCCGCTGGCGGTGCGCTCCGGGGTGTTCCAGTGGGAGCTCGCCGATCTCACCCTCGCCAATCCCCAGCTCACAGCCGATGCCCGGGCGGCCGCGGCCGAATTCGATCTGGCGCCGCTGCTGGCCGACCTTGACCGCGACCGGCCGCTGCGGCTGAGGCTGCGCGGCGGGTTCACCGATCTGCTGGTTCCTCCCTACGTGGTGGCTGAATGGCGGCAGCTGCCGGACGCGCCCCTTTGAGCGCGGCGCCGGCTGACTCCGGCCACCGCCCCTGGCTGGCCTGGATGGACCGGGCGCTGCAACTGGCCGCCCTCGGCCAGGGCCGCACCAGCCCGAACCCGATGGTGGGCGCCGTGGTGCTCAGCGCCGACGGCACCCTGGTGGGGGAGGGCTTCCATGCCGCCGCCGGGCAGCCGCATGCGGAGGTGGGGGCGCTGGCCCAGGCCGGGGCACGAGCCCGGGGGGGCACCCTGCTGGTGACCCTGGAGCCGTGCTGCCACCACGGCCGCACGCCGCCGTGCAGCGAGGCCGTGATCGCCGCCGGCATCCGCCGGGTGGTGGTGGCGATGGAGGATCCCGATCCGCGCGTGGCGGGCGGTGGCCTCGCCCGGCTGCGGCAGGCGGGGGTGGAGGTGATCGGCGGGGTGCGTCAGGCGCAGGCCCTGGAACTCAATCGCGCCTTCGTGCACAGGGTGCTCAACGGCAGGCCGCTGGGCCTGCTCAAGTGGGGCATGAGCCTCGACGGGCGCACCGCCCTGCCCAGCGGGCAGAGCCAGTGGATCACCGGCCCCGCCGCCCGCGACTGGGTGCACCGTCTGCGGGCCCGCTGCGATGCCGTGATCGTGGGCGGCGGCACCGTGCGGGCCGACAACCCGTTGCTCACCAGCCGCGGCCGGCGCCAGCCCGAACCGCTGCGGGTGGTGCTCAGCCGCCAGCTGGAGCTGCCCGGCCTGCCAATGCAGCTCTGGAACCAGGCGCAGGCCCGCACCCTGGTAGCCCATGGTCCGGAGGCGCCGCCGCAGCGCCGTGACGCACTGGCGGCCCTCGGTGTGGAAACGCTGGAGCTGAGCGCCTGCGAACCCCGGCCGCTGCTGGAGGCCCTGGCTGGACGCGGCTGCAACCAGGTGCTGTGGGAATGCGGGCCCAGCCTGGCGGCGGCCGCCCTGCGGCAGGGTTGCGTGCAGCGGTTGGCGGCCGTGATCGCGCCGCGGCTGCTTGGTGGGGCGGCCGCCCGCACGCCGCTGGGTGATCTGGAGCTGGCAGACCTGGCGGAAGCCCGGCTGTGGACCGGCCAACAGCTGAGCCGCTGCGGGCCTGATCTGCTCTGGGAGCTGGAGGCGCCGGAGCCTGATCCGTAGGGTGTCGGGCAGCCACCACGGCCGCCATGCCGGTGCCTGCCCTGCTGCCCCCCCGCTTCCCGATACCGATCGCCGGCCTGCTGCTGGCGGTGGCGGTGTGGGTGGCCTTGCAGCTGATCGGCACACGCCTGCGGCGGGATTCCCTGGCCCGGGCCCTGCTGATGCGCAGCCGGCTCAGCCTCTGCCTGACGATCCTGCTGGCCAGCGTGGGCTGGTGGGTGGCCACGCTGATTGGCACCGAGCTGCTGCCGCTGCCGCGCGGCGGGCTGGAGGTGCGCGACGGGCTGATCGTGATCGGCCTGGTCTGGACGGTGCTGCGCTGCAAGGGGGAGCTGCTGCGCCGGGTGGACACCTACTCCAAGCAGGTGTTCCCGAACCTGCCAGAGCGCGACCGCCTGTTCCTGTTCGACCTGGCCGACAAGCTGATCGCGATTCTGGTGGCGGTGATCGTCACCCTGGAGCTGCTGCGGCTGCTCGGCACCCCCACGGCGTTGCTCGCCACCGCCGGCGGCTTCGGGGCGGCGGCCCTCGGCTTCGGCGCCAAGACGATCGTGGAGAACGCCCTCAGCGGCATCAGCCTTTACATCAACCGCCCCTTCGTGGTGGGGGATTTCATCCGCATCCCCTCCGAAGAGCTGACCGGCACCGTGGTTCAGATCGGCTGGTTCTACACCCAGCTGCGCGATCCCGAGCGGCAACCGGTGTTCATTCCCAATGGCCTGTTCACCACCCAGCCGGTGATCAACATCGCCCGCATCGATAACCGCAGGATCTGGATCGATTTCGGCGTGCGCTACCAGGATCGCCCTGTGCTGGAGGCGATCATCAACGCGCTGCAGCACCAGCTGGCCGCCGATCCCGCCATCGATCACGACAAGACCCTGGCAGTGCACTTCGTGGGCTACGGCGAGTCCAGCCTGCAGTTGCGGCTGCTCTGCCACGCCAGCGATGGCGACATGGCCACTGCCTGGGACCTGCAGCAACGGCTGCTGCTGCAGATCGGCCGGGTGGTGGAGGAGCACGGTGCCCAGATGCCAGCTCCGCTCCACTCCCTGCTCAAGACTTGAGCCGCTGCCCCCTCACCATGCCGCTCACCTTCGAGGAACTCCAACAGCAGCTGCGGCCCGCCTGGGGGGCACTGGATGTGGGCACCAGCGATGGCCTCGATCCCGAGGGCTGCGATCTGCTGGTGGTGCCGTCGTTGAGCCTGGATCAGAACCAGATCGACCTGGTGGCCGGCGCTCACCACTACGAGGAGCGGCAGCTGTTCTCGCTGATCAGCCTGCGGCATCCGGCTGTGCAGGCCGTATACCTCACCAGCAAGCTGCTGCCCGATCTGGTGGTGGATGCGGTGCTGGAGCTGCTGCCGGGGGTGCCCGCCTCCCACGCCCGGCGCCGGTTGCAGCTGTTCGACACCGACGACGCCTCGCCGCGGCCCCTCACCCAGAAACTGCTGGAGCGGCCCGCCCTGCTGCAGCGCATCCGCGAGCGGCTGCGGCCAGGCCGCAGCTTCATGACCTGCTTCAACGTGACGCCACTGGAGAAGGAACTCTCGGTGCGGTTGCAGGTACCGCTGCTGGGCACCGATCCCGGCCTGGGGCGCTGGGGCAGCAAGGCGGGCAGCCGCGAGCTGTTCCGCCGCTGCGGGGTGCCCCATCCGGCCGGCAGCGCGCTGGTGCACGATCTCGACGCCCTCAGCGAGGCCACCGCTGCCCTGTGGGAGGCCCATCCGGATCTGGAGCGGGTGGTGGTGAAGCTGAACGAAGGCTTCAGTGGCGAAGGCAACGCCCCGCTGGAGCTGGGGCCGCTGCAGCTGGCGGAACGCAGTGGCGGCGAACGGCGCCGGCTGCTGCGTCAGGTGCTGGAGGTGCTGCCGATGCCGCCGCCCCAGTGGCAGCAGTTGCTGGTGGAGCAGGGGGCCCTGGTGGAGGCCTGGCTGCAGGGGGGAGAGGCGCTCAGCTCACCCAGCGTGCAGGGCACGATTCACCCGGGCGGGCAGGTGGAGATGCTCTCCACCCACGAGCAGATCCTCGGCGGTCCGAACGGGCAGACCTATCAGGGCTGCCGCTTCCCCGCCGACACCGCCTACCGGGAGGCGCTGCTGCGCCATGGGCGGGCGGTGGGGGAAGCGCTGGCGCAGGAGGGCGCGCTGGAGCGCTTCGCGGTGGATTTCATCGCCCGCCGCTTCGCTGAGCAGTGGGATGTGCAGGCGATCGAGGTGAACCTGCGCAAAGGGGGCACCACCCATCCGTTCATGGCCCTGCGCTACGCCACCAATGGCCGGATCGATCCGGTCAGTGGCGTGTTCCATTCGCCTACGGGCCAGGAGCTCTGCTATGTGGCCACCGACAACCTTTGCGATGCCCGCCTGCGCGGTCTGTTGCCGATCGACCTGATCGACATCGTGGCCGTAGCGGGGCTGCACTTCGATCCCGCGGAGCTGCGCGGCAGCCTGTTTCACCTGCTGGGTTGCCTGTCCCAGTACGGCAAGCTCGGCATGACCTGCATCGGCCATGACGCCGCCGAAGCCAGCCGCCTCTACGACGCCACCGCCGAGCGGTTGATGCAGGGGGCGCAGGCGCTGCGGCGGCATCCACACCCCGGCACACGCTGAGGTGGCCACATCAGCGGCAGCCTGGCCCGGCGCGACAACCCTCTGCGAAAGGCCCGAAAATGGAAGGCCCCTGTACCTTTTCCATGGAAGCCCGCTGGAACGACTGCGTGATCGCCTCCAGTGACGACATCGTCAAGCTCGAAGGCAATGCCTACTTCCCGCCGCAGGCCCTGCGACCGGAATGCTTCCGCCCCTCCACGCACCGCAGCGTCTGTGGCTGGAAGGGGGAAGCCCACTACTACGACGTGGTGGTGGGAGACCAGGTGAATGCCAACGCCGCCTGGTTCTACCCGTCGCCCAAGCCAGCCGCCGAGGAGATCGCCGGACGGGTGGCCTTCTGGAAAGGCGTCAGCGTGGCCTGAACGCTCAAACCAACGCGGCCAGCTGGGGCAGCGGCAGCCCGTGGGGTCCGTAGGCCCGCTGCAGGCGGTGGACCAGCCCTGGCTCCGGCGTCCAGCGCAGTTCCGTGATCAGTGGTTCACCCGGCAGGCGCGGGTTGGTGGTTTCCAGCTGCAGGTTCGCCTCCAGCTGCCAGAGCTCCCGGCTGCCGCCGACGGGCTGGCGACGCACCCGATGGGGCGCTGCCGGCGCCGCCTCCTGGAGGCCGGGCCGGGCTTCCACCACCAGCACCACGGCTTCGAGGCGCTCGGCGCCGTGCCGCACCACCACCCGCCGGCGCCGCTCGCCGTGCACGAGGCAGAGCTCGGTGAGACAGCTCCAGGGACCAACCTTGTCGGGGCCGAGGCTCCAGTGCCCCTGCGGGGAGATCTCCATCTCGGCGGGAGGCTCCTGAAACCGCATCGTGGCCACCCGGCCGGTGTGGCGGTAGGTGAGGGCGGCCTCCACGTTGCCGTCCACCTCCCGCACCTCCAGGCCGGTGGGAAAGCGCTGAGCTTCGATCCCGGCCCCATCCAGCCGGATGAAGGTGCCCTCCCACAGCCCGGCGCTGGCATCGAGAAGGATCTGGCGCGGCGATCGGAGCATGGGGCGCTGATGAGGCCGCCCATGCTGGCAAGCATGGCGCTGGCCGCGCGAGCGGAGGCACTGAATGGCCTGCGCCATGGTGCGGCCGGCGCCCGGGCCGGGACAGGGGCCTTGGCAAGGACCGAGCCTTGGCCAAGGCTGGTGGCTGGGTCATCGCCGGTGGCTTCGTTCCGCAGCAGGCCTGCCTACCATCGGGGAATCATCGTGATTCCGAGGCCCGCGCCTGAGCCTTCAATTGCTGCTGACCTGCAGCCCCCTTCTCCGTCCACTCACGGCTTCGGCGGCAGCCGCCCCCCAACGATGATCCCGTCCGTCACCACTTCCACCCAACCTGGCGCCAATTCGCCGGGCCCGGCGTCACGCGCTGCGGCTGCGCAGAGCAGGCCTTCAGTTGCCGCCCAGCCGCAAGCAGGCCAGGCCCTGCCATCCCGCCGCGTGCGCCGCTCCGATTTCATCCTCACCCCCTATTGCCGCAGCGACGACCGCATCGCTAGCTGGCAGCTGGTCAACACCGTGGTGCCCTACCTGTTGCTGTGGGCGCTGGTGATGCGGCTGCTGGCAGCCGGTCACCCTTGGCTGTGCGCCCCGTTGCTGGTGGTGATGGTGCTGTTCTCCGGGCGGTGCTTTTCGCTGATGCACGATTGCGGCCACCGCTCGCTGTTCCGCACCGCCTGGATGAACCGGGGCGCGGGCTTCCTGCTGGGTGTGATCAATGCCATTCCGCAGCATCCCTGGTCGGAAGGGCACGCCTATCACCACCGCCACAACGGCAACTGGGAGCTCTACCGCGGCCCATCGGCGCTGATTTCGGTAGACGAATTTCTCAACCTCTCAGCCGGCCAGCAGCGTTTTTACCAGTTTCTGCGTCACCCGCTGATGCTGTTTCCCGGTGGCTTCTTCTATCTGGTGATCAAGCCCCGCGTGGCCCTGTTGCTTGGCAGTGTGGATGCGCTGCGCCATGCGGCGCGCACCTGTCGCCAGAACCCACGCACGCCCTTCAACAAACTGCTCAGCACCCACACCTCAAAGCACTGGTATTCCACTTCCCAGTTTGTTGATCTGCTTCTGAACAACATCTGCGTGATCAGCGGCTGGGTGCTGCTCTCCCATTGGCTGGGGGCCGGACGTTTCTGGAGTGTGTATTCGATCGTGATGGCCTGCTCGGCGGCGCTGTTCATCTGCATCTTCTTCGTGCAGCACAACTTCGAAACCTCCTATGCCCATCGCACCGAGGGCTGGAGTGGCTTAACCGGCGCTCTCGATGGCACGAGCCTTTTGTTATTGCCGCCGATCCTGAACTGGTTCACCGCCGACATCGGCTTCCACAACATCCATCACCTCTGCGAAACGATCCCGAACTACCGCCTGCGGGCCTGCCACGAACGCAACGCAGAGCTCCTGAAACACGCCCAGGTTCTGCACATCCGCGACATACCGGATTGCTTCAAGTTCGTCCTGTGGGATCGCAACCGCGATCGCCTGCAGTCGGTGGCGGCCGCCCTTGCGGAAGCGTTGGCCGGCGCCGCCGGGCCACAGGCTCCTGTGGTTGAGGCGCGGGCCTGAGGGGGCACCTCCCTCAGGGGCAGGGTGTCAGCCCGAATGACGGCGTCGGCCTCAACCCCCGGGCCGGGCTTCAGACATTGATTGGTTCAGCAACCCGACGCTCTCAGGCTGACGTCATTGCTTGGGCGCCTTCGCGTTGATTGATCTAGGCACCAGGGCGTGGCTCCTTGATGCCTCTGGACGCCGGAAACGGCGCCCGTTTCGGAGGATGTGCTCGGTGCTCGGTGCTCGGTGCTCGGTGCTCGGTGCTCAGCGCTCGCCGAGCAGCTCAGCCCAGCTGAGTGGCTGGTGGGCGCGCTCCTTGCTGCGACGCGCTTTCGAGGCCATGGAAGCCAGGCCGGCGAAGTGGCTGGCGCGATCAATGCAGCAGAACAGGGCGCTTGTGGCGGCCGGGGCCGGCAGCACCTGGCGGCGGGCCGATCGGGTGGTACGCGTCGCCGGGCTGGTGGTGGTGGGCAAGGTGGTGGTGATGGTCATGGAAACAGTGGGCATGAAAAAACGGGTCAAGGAAAACGGGTCAGGAACGTTGGATGAAGTGAAAAAGCGGGGCATGGAAACGCCCAGGAGCAAGGAGCAAGCACGGCACGGACCCAGAAAGCCCGGGCTTGACGCAGAAACACCGGATCCGGCCACGAGGCGCCGTTGGATCCAGTCACCGAACAAGCCGCCTCACGCGCTGCGTGAGAAAGGGCCATCAAGGGAGGAAGGCCGGAGCCGGATTGACCATGAGCAGAGGAAGACCGGAATCCCGGAAAGCCATCCAGCTCTTGCCTGGCGCTGAAGCGATGCAGCCAGGCGATGAAACAGGTGGGTTGAGCCAGCTTGGAGGAAGCCGCTGAAACAAACCGTTGATTGAATCGGCCCCTCGCGGAGCTTCGGCCGACACTTCACCGTACACCCTCAAGGGAATTCTACGATGCTCCGGATCGGATCGGCTGCTGGTGGGGGTCCGGGCAGATCAGATCCACTTCGATCAGATCAACTCTGATGAGATCAACTCAGATCAGCTCCGGATGCTGTGGATCTCCCTTGAACGGGCCGCACACCCGCGAGGTGATCCAGCCACCGTAGAAGCCTCCGGGTTGCGGCGTCACCCGCTCACCATCAAGGAAACAGGCGTCCATCAGGGCCGGATAGAAGCTGAACCAGCCGGCCAGCTCACGGAACGCCGGCGTGGGATCTGTGTAGGTCCAGCCGGCACGGCGCAGGCGCCGCTCGTCCAGCACCACATCCACGTAGGTGGCCAGCCCCTTCCACTCGCAGAAGCTGCGGCCCGGCACAGCCTCAAGCAGCTCCAGCTGCACGGCCTCCGGTGGTAGGTAGACCGTGGGGGGATGGAAGGTTTCCTTCACCAGCAGGGAGCGGTGGCTGTCGGCGAGCCGCCTGCCCAGGGCCTGCACTTCCACATGGGCTGTGCTCGCCACGAGGGCGGGGGGACGGGGATAGTCAGCGACGCGCTCCATGGTCCTGGCTGTGCTGCCGTCAGTGTGATGGCTCAGAACTTGCCCCGCAGCAGCAGCAGCGCGCCGAGGAAGAGCGGCACGTTGATCACCGCCGCGATCACCAGCACGGCACTGGCCCAGCCTGGCTGGTGAATGGCGGCGGCAGCCAGCAGGAAGCTGCCGTCCACCACCACCAGCGAGCCCATCCAGGCGAGCGGAAACCGAATCGACCCCTGACGCTGCTGGGGCTCGGCGCCCATGGGAGGGGGCGTGAGCGGGGACAAAGGTGGAGATGGGGATGGAGCCAGCGGATCCTTGAGCGAGGGGTTGTTGGAGGAAGCAGGAGCGGCCATGACGTTCCGGGGAAACTCCCAACTTCGAGAAAAACAATGGCAACGGTGGTCAGGTCTGGGCAGCCCGCCCAGCCAGCCAGCGAACGGGCTGGGTGCTCTCAGGCAGCCGGCCCGCCCCAGGCGCCCCCTACCCGATAGCGTCGGACGCGCCAAGGAGCGTTGGCTAACGATGCCGCTTCCAATCCTGCCGGGGCTGCAGCCGGCCCCAGGCCATCTCTCCGCTCATGCCTTCGCCCGCCGTTTCTCCCGCGGCTGCCGCTGATGGCGAACGGCTCCGGTGTGATGGTCAAACTGCAGCAGACCTTCTGGCTGCCGCTGTTGGTGGTGGCGGTGCCCTGGGGCCAAGAGCTGATCGACCAGATCTTCTTCGGCGGCCAGTGGAACCTGCCGATGCAGCCCGGTGGCTCGTTTGTGGGCGTGCTCACGGCGCCGTTCAGCCACGGCGGCTTCGGCCACCTGATCGGCAACACCCTCTGGTTCCTGCCGCTGTCCTGGCTGGTGCTGCTGAAGAGCTGGCGCGACTACCTGGCGGTGTGGCTCGGGGTGTACGCCACCGCCATTCCGGTGTGGCTGCTCTGGCCCAATGGCAGCCATGGCCTTTCAGGGGTGGTGTTCGGCTTGCTGGGCTATCTGCTGGTGATCGGTTTTCTGGAGAAGCGCCCGCTGGTGCTAGCCCTGTCGCTGTTCAGCCTGGTGAGCTACGGCGGCCTGCTGCCCAGCCTGATTCCCTTCTTCTCCCCACCGGGAGTGAGCTGGATCGGCCATGCGTCCGGATTCGCAGGCGGCATACTGGCGGCTGGGGCGATCTACCGGGAGCCCGTACCAGGACCGAGGCTTTAGGGCCTGTCCTTCGCAATGCCCTTTCACCTTCGACTCTGCGCTTGTTCTGATGTCCTGCCCCCGCTGCGGCAGTTGGAGTGTGCGAAGGGACCGCAGCCTGGCCGGACGCATGGTGTGCGGTAACTGCAGCCTGCCGCTGGGCCCGAACGCCAGTCGCGGCGGTGCTCCCCGCTCCGGTCTGCCACGCCTGGGCGGGCTCTCCCGGCTGCGGTCGTGGCGCTGGACGCTGCCGCTCGGCCTGCTGCTGGTGAGTGCCTACCTGGCCCAGGTGAGCGCCGATCGCCCCCAGGAGTGGCCACCCGCCACTCAGGTCCGCTGACCGTTCGTTGAACCGCTTAGCCGCCCCAACCCGGCGCAGCCGCGAACTGCGTGGGTGCCCTGCGCCGGCAGCTCTGCTTGAAGGCCTGCCGCTCAGCCAGGGATGAAACTGCGCAGGCGGCGGGCATCGGCGCCTGCCCGCTGCTGCAGCTCGGCGGCGCTGCACTGCGACTCATCCCGTTCGCGCGCGGCGAGCACGTCGCGCTCCTCCACCGTGTAGCCCTCCTGGGAAGTCAGGGCGAGGAACGCCTCCAGCTCCAGCGGTTCAGCCAAGAGGGCCTGCAGAGCCGGAGTGCGGCGGGCGTGAGCCAGGAAGGCATCGAGTTGGGCGAGGCTCACGGTGTCCGGGCGGATCGGCTCTGTCCTAACGGATCGCTGCCAAAAGAACTCAGTCGAACGAGGCACTCGGGCCTCCGGCGACCGGCCAACCGGGAACCTTCGGTGCGATGGCGGGCGGTCAACCTGCAGGAGGGCGTCCGGCAGAAGGGCGTCCGGCGAAGGGCCAACTGGCGAGCGGCAAGCCCGCAACCCTCAGGGCGACGGCGGGCGACCGGCCTTGAGCTGCCTGAGCGCTTCCGCCACCTCCTGCGCCTCGGCGGAATTGGAGCGGTTGATCAGCAAGCCCAGCACCAGGGCCATGTAGGTGGGGCCGATCACGCAGAAGCTGATCGTGAGCATCTGCGCCTGCGGGGTCTGGGGGGCGATGTCCCCGAAGCCCACGGTGGTGAGGCAGACGAAGGCGAAATAGTTGAGCCGCACGAAATCGAGCTGCCAGATGAGCTTCTGCATCTCGGCCGAGGTGATCGGCCCGAGCAGCTGCGTCGAGGCATCCAGCGCTGTGAAGCTGCCGGGCACGATCGTCTCGAGGATCGTCATCAACAGCCCGGCGGTGAGGCCGAGCAGCAGATAGCCGGCCACGGCACCCATCAGCACCCGCCGCTCCACCGTGGGCTCCAGTGCCAGCAGCGCCAGCAGCCGTAGCACGCTCCAGGTGATGAATACCGTGACCATCACCAGCAGCGGCAGCCCGCTGCGCTGCGCGCCGGCGGGGGCAAACGACCACAGCCCCTGCACCATCAGGACCGAGAGGCCCAGCAGGCGGTAAAGGAGATTGCCGAGACAGGGCCGTCCCGCGAGCCGGATCGGTCCGCCCATGGCGACCACGAGCAGCAGCAGGGTGAGCCCGTAGCCGAGGGCGCCGAGCGGGCGCCATTCCATCGGCAGGGCGAAGCTCGCCATCACCAGCACGGTGAGCAGCAGCAGGGCGGGGTAGAAGCGCAGGCGACGTTCCAGGCGCAGCAGCGCGCTGGGGTCATGCCGGAAGGCCGGAGCGAACAAGGGCGCGACCGCAGCGGGCCACCCATTGTGTCGACGGCAGCTGCGAAACCAGCAGCAGCCCCGGCCAGCGCTCAGCCGAACAGATCCAGCTGCGCTGCCGCTCTGCCGGTCTCCCTGGTGTCAGTCCCGAGTGGATCCGCCTGCCAGGCCTCCGGCTCCCAGCCGCGCAGCAGCGGCTCCAGGGCCCGCAGCCCCGCGCCATCGCTGGGCGCCAGCCACGCCTCTTCCAGACCGTCGGGAAGGATCACCGGCATGCGGTCGTGGATCGGCGCCATCAGCGCATTGGGCGCGGTGGTGAGCACGCAACAGCTCTCCACCTCGCTGCCGTCAGGGCCGATCCAGCGGTCCCACACTCCCGCCAGCCAGAACAGCTGCTGATCGCGGCGGTGGATCCGCCAGGGCCGGCGCCGTCCCTTCGGGCCGCTCCATTCGTAGAACGCGTCGGCGGGCAACAGGCAGCGGCGGTGGCGCCAGGCGCCACGGAAGGAGGCTTTCTCCGCCACCGTTTCGGCGCGGGCGTTGATCGGCCGCGGTGCCCCGAGCGGGTCCTTGGCCCATTCCGGCAGCAGGCCCCAGAGCAGCAGGGCGGCGCCGATCACGCCGTGCTCCTGGCGCTGGGCCAGCACCGGCTCGCCCGGGCGCACCTCGGGCCGGGCGGCGTGATGGGCCGCCAGATCCGCCGGCAGGCGACCGCCGAGCCGCGGCAGCAGGCGGTCGAGATCGCTGGTGAGGGAGTAGCGGCCACACATGGCGTTACACGTTCAGGCGGGTCAGGTCACGTTCGGTTGTCACCCCCCGGAGCAGGGGCCGCTGCCTCAGGAGGGCCGCTTAGCTTGGCTCCACTGCATCTTCAGGCGATGGCCCTCCGTCAGGACGAGAACAAGCCGAACCGCCGTTTCAGCATCATCAATCTGGTGCTGATCGGCTTCGGCGTGTTGCTGCTGTTCAGCAACTTCCTGCCGAACCCGGCCACCCAGGTGCCGCGCGTCCCCTATTCCTTGTTCATCGACCAGGTCAATGACGGCAATGTCAAACGTGCCTTCATCACTCAGGACCAGATCCGCTACGAGCTGAGCAACGCCCCTGAGGGATCGCCGTCGGTGCTGGCCACCACGCCGATCTTCGACATGGACCTGCCCCAGCGCCTGGAGCAGAAAGGGGTGGAATTCGCCGCTGCGCCACCGAAGCGCCCCAGCTTCTTCACCACCCTGTTGAGCTGGGTGGTGCCGCCATTGATCTTCATCGTGGTGCTGCAGTTTTTCGCCCGCCGTTCGATGGGCGGTGGCGGTGCCCAGGGCGCGCTCAGCTTCACAAAATCCAAGGCCCGCGTTTACGTGCCTGATGAGGAATCCCGCGTCACCTTCGCGGATGTGGCCGGCGTGGATGAAGCCAAGGCCGAGCTCTCCGAGATCGTCGACTTCCTCAAGACCCCTGAGCGCTATGTGGAGATCGGCGCCCGCATCCCCAAAGGCGTGCTGCTGGTGGGCCCTCCGGGCACCGGCAAAACCCTCCTGGCCAAGGCAGTGGCGGGTGAATCCGGCGTGCCCTTCTTCATCATCTCCGGCTCGGAATTCGTGGAGCTGTTCGTGGGTGCCGGTGCCGCCCGCGTGCGTGATCTGTTCGAGCAGGCCAAACAGAAGGCGCCCTGCATCATCTTCATCGACGAACTCGATGCCATCGGCAAGAGCCGGGGCGGCTCGATGGGCGTGGTGGGCGGCAACGACGAACGGGAGCAGACCCTCAACCAGTTGCTCACCGAAATGGATGGCTTCACCTCCAAGGACAAGCCAGTGATCGTGGTGGGAGCCACCAACCAGCCGGAAACCCTCGATGCCGCCCTGCTGCGTCCTGGCCGTTTCGACCGCCAGGTGCTGGTCGACCGCCCCGACCTCTCCGGCCGCAAGACGATCCTGGAGATCTACGCCGACAAGGTGAAACTCGCCCCTGGCGTCGATCTCGACAAGATCGCCCAGGCCACCAGCGGCTTCGCCGGAGCCGACCTGGCCAACCTGGTGAATGAAGCGGCCCTGCTGGCGGCACGGGTCAAGCGCACCTCGGTGGAACAGGGCGACCTCAACGAAGCGATCGAACGGGTGGTGGCGGGCCTTGAGAAGCGCAGCCGCGTCCTGCAGGACGACGAGAAGCGGGTGGTGGCGTACCACGAAGTGGGCCACGCGATCGTGGGGCACCTGATGCCCGGCGGCGCCAAGGTGGCCAAGATCTCGATCGTGCCGCGCGGCATGTCGGCACTCGGCTACACCCTGCAGCTGCCGCAGGAAGAGCGCTTCCTCAATTCCAAGGAAGACCTCGAAGGCCAGATCGCCACCCTGCTGGGCGGCCGTTCCGCCGAAGAGGTGGTGTTCGGTGAAATCACCACCGGCGCCGCCAACGACCTGCAGCGCGCTACCGATATCGCCGAGCAGATGGTGGGCACCTACGGCATGAGCGACACGCTCGGCCCCCTGGCCTACGACAAGCAGGGCGGCAACCGCTTCCTCGGCAACGGCAGCAACCCCCGCCGAGTGGTGAGCGATTCCACGGCGGTGGCGATCGACCGCGAGGTGCGCAGCCTGGTGGACCGGGCCCATGAACGGGCGCTGGCGATCCTCAAGGGGAACCGCGGCCTGCTGGAGGACATCGCCGCCAAGATCCTCGAGAAAGAGGTGATCGAAGGCGACGAGCTCAAGCAGCTGCTCTCCTCCAGCGTGATGCCTGAGGACGCCGCCTTCGCCGAGCCGGTGCCGGTTCCCGCCTGAGCCCGGCCAGTAGCCGCACCAGCACCGGCGCGCCCACCACCAGCGGGATCTCCCCCCTTGACGTCAGGGGGGTTGATCTCGCATAAGTGTTGTTTGCCGTGGGCCGATGGCGTTCTCCTTCGCCGCCCTGAACCCGCTCCAAGGCCACGACCTGCTCTCCTCAGCCGATCTCAACGGGTACCAGACGCTGGAGCTGCTGCGGCTGGCGGCGGCGCTCAAGCGCGGTGAGCAACGCATCGATCTCGGCGGCAAAGTGCTGGGGCTGATCTTCCAGAAGGCCTCCACCCGCACGCGGGTGAGTTTTTCAGTGGCGATGGCCCGCCTCGGCGGCCAGACCCTCGACCTCAACCCGGCCGTCACCCAGGTGGGGCGCGGCGAACCGATCGCCGACACCGCCCGCGTGCTGAGCCGCTACGTGGACGTCCTGGCCATCCGCACCTTTGCCCAGAGCGAGCTGGAGGAGTACGCGCACTGGGCCTCGATTCCGGTGATCAATGCCCTCACCGATCTGGAGCACCCCTGCCAGGCCCTCGCCGACTACCTGACGCTGCAGGAGGCCTTCTGCGGCAGTGGCTCCAGCAGCCGTGCGGCGGCGGATGGCCTTGCCGGCCTCACTCTGGCCTACGTGGGCGATGGCAACAACGTGGCCCACTCGCTGTTGCTCTGCGGCGCCTTACTGGGGGTGAACGTGCGGATCGGCTGCCCGCCGGGCTTCGAGCCGTCGGCGCAGGTGCTCGACCACGCCCGCCAGCTGGCGGGCAGCCGCAGCAGCATTGAGGTGAGCCACGATCCGGTGGCGGCGGTACGCGGCGCCCATGGCCTCTACACCGATGTGTGGGCCTCGATGGGGCAGGAGCAGGAGCAGCGCCAGCGCGAGCAGGCCTTCGCCGGCTTCTGCCTTGATGAAAACCTGCTGGCGGAAGCCGATCCGCGCGCGATCGTGCTCCACTGCCTGCCGGCCCACCGGGGCGAGGAGATCAGCGCCGGTGTGATCGAAGGCAGCGCCAGCCGCGTGTTCGACCAGGCGGAGAACCGCCTGCACGTGCAGCAGGCCCTGCTGGCGGCTCTCCTGGGGGGCGTGGCGGGCTGAACCGGGCCGGCGAACCGCAGTCAAAACCAGGCCAGGGACTGGACAAGTGCGCCGATCGATGGCACAAATGTACTGACCGGCAACTGTGACCTTGCCCATGGTGCCCCGCTCTGCCCCGTCCCGTTCTGGCCCATCGCGATCTGCACCATCGCGCTCCAACCCCTCGCGCGCCCCGTTCGGCGCCCCGCTGCCGCTGGCCCCTGCCGGCTCCGGCGGCGAGAACGGCCCCCAGGGCGAGCTCACCAGCGCCCAGCAGGAACTGTTCGACTGGCTCGCCGGCTACATCGGTGAACACCGCCACAGCCCCTCGATCCGCCAGATGATGGAGGCCATGGGGCTGCGCTCCCCGGCGCCGATCCAGAGCCGCCTGCGGCACCTGCAGCAGAAAGGCTGGATCACCTGGCAGGAGGGCCAGGCCCGCACCCTGCAGCTGCTGGGCGGCCAGCGTCCGGGGATTCCGGTGCTGGGATCGGTGGCGGCGGGCGGGCTGGTGGAGCCCTTCCACGACAACGAGGAGCGGCTCGACCTGCAGCCCGTGCTCGACACCCGCGGCCTGTTCGCCCTCACCGTGAACGGCGACAGCATGGTGGACGCCCACATCGACCACGGCGATGTGGTGCTGATGGAGCCGGTGGCCGACCCGGCCCGGCTGAAGCCGGGCACGATCGTGGCGGCGCTGGTGCCAGGCAGCGGCACTACCCTCAAGCACTTTCAGCGGGTGGGGCACCAGGTGCGGCTGGAGGCCGCCAACCCTGCCTATGACCCGATCGTGCTGGACGCCGATCAGGTCACGGTGCAGGGCCGGCTGGTGGCCGTCTGGCGCCAGGTGTGAGGCCGCTGCCGGGGGCCAGTCAGCCTGCGGTGTAAGCTTTTCGAGGCAAAACGGCGGGGCTTTCGAGCATCGGCGTGAGCCCAATGGGGCCATAGCTCAGCTGGTAGAGCACCTGCATGGCATGCAGGGGGTCAGCGGTTCGAATCCGCTTGGCTCCATCCCCTGAAAACCCCGGCCTAGTCTGGGGTTTTCTTGTTTCTAGAGCTGCCCAGCGAAGGGCGCTGAAGTCACAACGTGTGTAAAAGCGTGTGTAGAGCGCACCCGGTCGTCGCGCCATCACCAGCAGCTACACGCCAAGTCCCAGATCTTTCAGCCGAACTAGGCCATGGGGCTCAGGCTTGCCCTCAATGCCAGCAGCTACAGGCGGGTATCAGAGGCCACTACTTCAGCACTCTATTCAGCCTTTGCCCGCTGATCGCCAACAAAATGCCCAGGCGGGATGGTGACTTTCAGGGAAGATGTCACTCCTTGGCTGCCACTCAGGCGGCCTGCATTAAGGATAGAGCCTGGATCGGTTCCTACTCTTCTGGTGGCTTGTTGATCCACACTTCCTCGGTTTGGCGCCAGCAGCGTGTGTATCGGCTCCAGCGTGTTGGATGTGCCCGGCGGGCTTTCTCGTAGACCTCGACTCGCTTGCAAATGGCCTTGGCGGCTCCACTGTGGCGCTGGTGGGGCGTCACGAATTTGATGCCGCTATGGCGGTGGCTGTGGTTGTACCAGTCGACAAACGCCGCTAACCACTCGCATGCCTCGTCTTTGCTGGCGAATGACCGGCCTGGGTAGTCGGGCCGGTATTTGCCCGTACGGACTCACCGAGACAGAGCTGGTCAACTTCGTGCATGATGAACTGATCCTGTTCAGAAGTGCGGAGGAGGCTCTGATGGCCGCCAGGCTCCTCGAAGAGGCAATGGCTGAAGGCGCCGGCGCCTCCTTGAAGAGGGTGCCTGTGCTGGCCGAGGCAGGCAGAGGCCGCAGTTGGGCGGAGGCCAAGCCGTAATGCCTCCTCGCCGTGTTGACCACACTGGCAAGCACTTTGGCCGGCTTGTCGTGCTTGAGTTCGATCGAAGCTCAACAAAGTGGCTCTGCCGCTGTGAGTGCGGCGCTAAAAAGCTGATTCGTGCTGATGCTCTGGTCAGTGGAGATACTAAGTCCTGCGGATGTCTTTTCGAAAGCAAGAAGAATAATTTTGAAGGTCAGAGATTCGGCATGCTCGCCGTCGTGGAGCGTGCTCATGGAAGTTCCTGGATCTGCAAGTGCGACTGCGGAACGCTGACCCGTCCTGTCTATGTAACGGACCTCACCCAAGGCAAGCAGCAATCCTGTGGCTGCGACGCCAGAGCGAAAGCCAGTCGGAGGGCTCGTAAGCACATCGATGGAAAGCGCTTCGGGAGGCTGGTCGCCACTCGGTTCAGTCACATCGACAATAATAGGAAATCTGTCTGGTTCTTTGACTGCGATTGCGGAACTAAGAACTTCACCGCGACAGTCTCTCGCGTAATGCACATCAACGGCCCCACACGCAGCTGCGGGTGTCTGAAGTCTGTTCCTGGTAGTGCCACGATGGTTGAGACAGGGAATGTCCACAACAAGTTGACTGTCCTCCGCGAGTGGGGCAAGGACAAACATGGAAAAGTGAAATGGTTATCTCAGTGTGAGTGCGGTAAAACAGCTATCTGCACAGGCGCACAGCTGCGTAGTGGTGCGGTAAAGAGCTGTGGTTGCCATCGACGAGAAGTTGGTCGGATACTTGGGACCTCGATCGGAAAATATAACCGCCGGCAAGAGGGCCACGAGCACTATGCCGATGACCCACAATACGCAGAACGCCCCTCATGCCTGTACCTTGTCGAAGTCCGAGGGGTTTGCGAAAAGATCGGAATCGCGTTCGACATTCCCAACCGAGGACGGAAAGACTACACCGAAGTCTGGTACAGACGGAAGCTACCTCGTGCGTGCTGTTGGGCCGTTGAACAAGTAGCTCTTGCTCTGACCAAGGAGTTCGAGCTGCCGAGATTTATCCCTGAACTCGAAGGCATTGATAAGGGTTTCACTGAGATGCGTTTTGAGCTGCCAATCGATGAGACAATCGATCTGCTGAACGAGCTCTCGGAGGAATGCCTTCTCCTTGGTTGGGAAGAGTTCTACGAGAAGTATTCCGTTGCTATCCCATCAGCCTTGTCATCGCTTCCTTAACGTACCCCTCCCTTTCGTAAGGCAGGAGGCTGGAGCTCTGCATGCGGCCAGGGGTCTTGGAGGGATCCATGGCCGAGGCTTCGCTACAGCCTCCTGCCTTCCTGAAGAGGTTGCCTCTGCCGGTCGAGGCAGGTGTTGACCGCAGCCGGGCGCAGGCAAAGCCCCTGACCTGCTTGGCTGTTGAATCCTCAAACCCGTTGCAGCAACTGGCTTCTGGCGGCTTTGATACGAATCAAGGACACGCTGAGCACTTGCGGTCGCCCAGCCGTTACGCTTATTTCACTTGCAACAGGCGCTCATCAGCGCTGCTGGTCCCCGCGGGCCAGTCCCTGTCCTTTCATCACGACGCAAAGCGGTGGCTTGCCGTGGCCACTCAAACCCCTGCAGAGAAAACTGTTGTCCAAGGCCGAGGCGTTGTTGCTCGGTTCTCCACAACCCCAGAAGAACGGCTTCGACTAGCTGAGCTCTACGTGCGACACTTTACTTTAAGCACGCCAGCTGGCTCGCTTCGTTTAATCGGTCCGACTGGTCAGGCCGAAGAAGTCCCGGCTGAGCTGTATTCAGTGCTCCGGGAAGTACTGCAACACCTTAAAGAGGGACAAGAGATCTCACTGATCCCCAATGACACCTTGTTGACGACTCAACAAGCCGCTCAACTCCTCAACATCTCTAGGCCATACCTTTATAAACTGATTGATGCCGGTCAGATCCCATTCAGCAAGATTGGATCACACCGTAGGCTTAAACTCTGCGATGTAGAGGATCTTCGCGAGCGCCGTCGTGTCGAGAGCAGAAAAGCTTTGGACGCGATTGTAGCCCTTGAGGATGACAACAGCGACTACTTCGAAGACTATGGAGAAACAACACGAGAGTGACGCCTTCTCTCTTCATCAATGTTGTCGGTGCATCAGGTGTGTTCCCTGTCGTGCTAGACACCTGTACTTTGTTTGGGCCTATCCTACGTGATGTTCTGCTTGAAGCTGCCTGGGATGGCATGTACCGTCCGCATTGGTTAAACGAGATCTTGGCGGAATTAGAGAGGAATCTTCGAAAAAAGGGGAAAGATGATGCCTACATCAATCAATTGGGAGAAAACCTGCGCAATGCCTTTCCCGAGGCCATCATTAGCTTCCCTTCAGGGCTTGTGCTGGGATTGACCTGCGACGACAAAGACCGGCATGTTCTCGCAGCCGCGATCGCAGGTCAATGCAGTCTCATCGTGACTCAGAACACGAAAGATTTTCCTAGGGCATCAACAGAGCCCTACGGAATCACAGCTGTCAGGCCCGATAGGTTCCTTAGGGACTTGTTCGACCTTGATCGTGGTCAGATGGTTGAGTGCCTAGAGCGAATTGCTTTTAGACGCAAATGCACGGTAGGGTATCTGCTCAATTCAAGAGGTCTTACGTCTCAGGCTCCTACTTTCGTGCAGGAGTGTCGCACATTCCTGGGACTGCCTAACCCAACCCCGCCATAGCTTCGCTGAGCGTCTCGGAGCCAGGGGGGCGACGGATCGGGCTTACCGCCGAGGATGCTTCCGCCGCTGCATCTCAACCTCGAAGCCCCCCAGAGCCGCAGGTCATGCCGCCCTGGAGGGTCCAGCGGTAATGCTGATCGATGAGCCTGCCGGCTCTCTGGCGCTCTTCAGATCGCGAACGACCCCACTGCCCTCAGCGCAGAGCTCGTGATGGATGGAGACCCGCCAGCGTTTGCCGGCCTTGGAGTGATTGACGTGACCCCCTTTGCTGGTCCAGTTCCTCTGAGAGCTTGGGGGTAGTCAGGCCGCTCTCCACTGCTGGAGGACTTCCAGGGGCGTACGCCCCTGGAGCGCCGAATGCGGTCTGTAGGTGTTGTACTCGATTCGGTGCTGTTCAGCCAACAGCCTGGCTTCCGCCACCGTTGCGAACAGCTCGATATTCAGGAACTCATCCCGGAAGCGGCCGTTGAACGACTCCACGAATGGATTCTCCCAGGGCGAACCTGGCTCGATGTAAGCCGTACCCAAACCGCTGCCTGTGCACCACTCCTGCAGGGCATGAGCAATGAACTCAGGCCCATTGTCCATTCGCAGATAGGTGGGTGCCGGAAACAGCCTGAGCAGCTCCTCGATCGTGTCGATCACATCTACAGCCTTGCAGCGGCGGCCGACACGAATGGCCAGGCAGACCCGGCTGTATTCATCCAGCACGTTCAGGAACTTCAGCGTCCGTCCATCCATCGTCTGGTCAAACTGGAAGTCGATCGCCCAAACGTGGTGGGGGTATTCGGCCCGCAGGAGCTCTCAGGAGCCGCTGGCAGTGCGGGAACGCTTGCGCCGGCGCGGCAGGGGCCGCTGGAGGCCCTCCTCCCGCCAGATCCGTTGCACCCGCTTGTGGTTGACACTCCAGCCCTCCAGCCGCAGCCGGCGGTAGACCAGACGCCGGCCCCAGCGCACATGGCGCCGGGCCAGCTCACGGATCCGCCGGCGGAGCTTCTGCTCCTCGATCGCCGCCACCGGCATGGGCCGGCGCTGGGTGTTGCGGTTCTGGCCGGCCAGCCGGCAGGCCCGTCTCTGGGAGACCCGGAATTGATCCTGCAGAACCATCACGGCCCTGCGACGTCGTTCCGGGCTCAGAAGTTTCCCTCGGCCAGCTCCTTCAGCATCGCCTTGTCCAGCTCAGCGTCGGCCAGCAATCGCTTGAGACGAGTGTTCTCCTGCTCAAGCTCCTTGAGGCGCTTGGCTTCTGTGGCCTTCATGCCGCCGTAGAGCTGCTGCCAGCGGTGGTAGGTCGGGACCGACACCTCCAGGGCTCGACACACGTCGGCGACGGTCTGACCCTGGTTGAGGAGCTGCTCAGCGGTGCGCAGCTTGCGGATGATCTGATCGGGCGTGTGGCGCTTGCGTTTCATGGGGCTTCTCCTGGCCAAGTCTGGCCGGTAGGGAAGCTCTCATAAGGGCTGGCTCAGTTTTCGGGGTCCACGTCACCTTTGCGTCGGTGGTTGCTTCTGTTTGAAAGGTTCGGCCTAGCTGAACAGCTTTCGAACAACAAGTTGAGACTGTTGGCAGATGGCCCCATCCGCGGGCTCTATACCCAAGAGGCACCAATCCACCTCAATGCCGAAGGGGTGTCCAAGTTGGCCGAGGAGGCCAGCTTGGCGCCAAGATGCATTGTCATAATCGACTCCTACAGCAAGCTCACGGCACCACTCGGACTGAAGGAAGCCGCCAGCGAATTCGCAGGCCCTTTGGGCGACCTTCAGGAGGCCCTTGCCCCTTACGGCTGCACCCTGGTGGTGATTCACCACAGCGGTCATGGTCGTGCTGGGGAAGGGGCTGTGTCCGCTTCACGCGGAACAAGCGCACTGCCTGCGTCCGTATCTCAGATCGTCTCCCTGGACTGGCTCAACCGGAGCCGAGGAGGAAATGACCAACGGGTGGTTCTGCAGACACAAAGGCGTGGAGGTGAGCCAATCCATCTTTTGCTAGAGCAGCAGGAGGCAGGCTGGATAAGCCATGGCGACGCCGCGGAGGTGTTCGCTGAGCAGCAGGTGGCAGAAGCCGAGGGCAGGCTGCAGGACAGACAGGCCGATGCGCTCGAATTTGTGCGCGAGCAGTGGGAGATGTCTAGACAGCGAACCAACAGCAACGAGCTTGTCGAGGAGCTGGATCTGAGGGGAGCCAATGCCTCCCGAAAAGCCCGGCGAACCTTGGAGCAGCTTTACCCAAAAGGGTCTGCTACAAAGCTCAAAGGAGGCAACCCTGAATGGGCAGGTGGTTTGGTACTGGCCGGCCGGAGTAAAGGGAGAGGACGACAAGATGTCCTCTTCATCCCAACTATCCGAGGTGACCGATGTGACCCATCCATCCGTGATGACAAAAGAAGAACGAGACGAGATCCCTGAATCACAAAGGGAGGGGATACATAGGACAGATGGGATACAGGGGAGATCGAATAGGAGGTGCAGTCACCTCCCAGCACCTCCGGGCCACAAGCGCATTCCTTGTCTTGTCAACGGCGAGCACGGCTGGACCCGCATGCCTGGCCTGTCCGTTTTCGTCACCCACTCAGATGGCCGCCAGCTGGCCGCGGGGCGGGAGCAGATCACAGACCTGCCGCATGCCGGATGACCAGCACTGCAATGTCTCCTGTCTTCAAAGCCCCGACCGTTTAAGGCGCCGAAACTGTCCTGTTGGTACAAAGTCGACCGCAATGCCGGCCCCCACCGCTTATCCATTGGATCTGTGCGGAACCAGCTGCAGCCTGGTCAGCGCTCCATCACGCTTGAAGATCCGCCCGCTTCCAACCTGCAGATCGTGTGGATTTGGTGGACAGGTGGCACTTTCGGTAGCAAAAGCGCTCTCTGGCGCTTGACCGTGGCTCAAGCGGCGGCTGGATGCCGCTATGGCAATGCCCAGACTGAAAGAAGCGGGCAAGGATTTTGGCCAACGTACTGATGAACTGGATTCTCGAGTCAGAGAGCATCCTCAGTAAATACTGGGCCAACACCTGGAGGTGTCTCCATTGCTGCAGGTACCGCAACGCAAGCCAGAAACGTCCTGGAGCACGCGCAGGACAGCACAAGCCAGCGGGCTGGCACTACGAATCCCACATGGCAGCTGTCGAACGGATCCAGGCGGCGCTGACCACCCCGCAGCGGCTGACCTGGGAGAGGCGCCACGCATTGGAACAAACCGAGGCCTCCCATTACATTCTTGCTTTGCAGGCTCTGGGCCAAGCAATCCCTGGATTAAGCAGCGGCCTTTCTCAAAGGGTGATTGAGGAGGCCATGCGGACGATCCGGGAATGTCAGTGGGCACGCAGGCAATGCAGCTGGGCACGACAAGGAATGCCGCGGCCTGGCCCTGCTGGGCGGGCTGAACAGCTCCAGTACTGAGCCGGTTTTCTCCGGTGAGGCGGTTCTGATACGGCCGCGGCATCATGATCCGACATGAGCGGCTGCTCGGTTCTTGGCCCGACTAAACAACAGTCTCCACCAGTAAAGCTGCTAGAAAGCTACGAGTCATTGCACACTGAGAATGAGATCATCAGGGTTCCCACCGCCACCGCCACCGCCACCACCGTCAAACTGGGAAGGCATTGAGCAGTCTCAGTCAGGCGATCGAAAGAACTTGCCGCTGAAACCAGGGCAGATTCAATTCTTGAAGAAGGTTCGAGATACCCCATTAACCAGAAGCATGCTGGATTACTACAAGGGAATCGAGTATTACAAGCAGCTCGTTGAAGGAGATGTCGAAGATTTTATGCTAAGCCTGTCAAGACTTGGCTATGCTCGATGCAATAATGAATCTCCCGAGACTTGGACCTGCACAGAAAAAGGCAGAGAGGCCACCGAGCGCTTGATCGTGGAGGCGCGCCTTGACTGCAAAGGCATTCAAGGCAAAGTCGGAAATTTAGGCGCATCAGAAATACTAAAAATAGCGACCGAACTGAAGCGAGACCAGAATTTAGATGGTGCTATCGAAGCGCTTAAATTGGCCTACAAGAAGATCGCACTTACGGGAACTTCCTACGACGTAGAAACATATTTAAGACTATCAAGCTACCTTCAAGCAGCAGGCAGATACGATGAAGCGTGGGGGTACCTGAACAAGCTCTTGGCCACAGGCTGCCCCAACCAGCCCACCAACAAGCCTCTACAGGCCTTAAACAATTCAAAAATCTATAACTCAATGAGTCGTCTGCTAAAAGATGAAAACAAGTTGATCAAAGCAGTTGCGTTCTACGCTCTGTCCCTGGTGGCCAATGCACAGTTTTACTATCTTCAAGGAATGGAGAAAGATTGGCCACGTGAGTTTAGAAAAGAGCAATTGCAAGCCTTTTCAGACCTTTCGCAACCCGACACCATAAGAGCATTTCTGCGAAAGGCGGCCGGCAAGAGCGCCGAAAAGATTGGCCTGGAAGAACTTGTTCCGTTTATTTGCGACACTCTTGAAAGCCCTTCGTCAATTGCCTATGACAAGCTTTTAGTCGAGATAGACCATATTTTGACCAAGTAGACTCTATAGTGCACTTCGGGGATGGTTGCGGGAATTGGTGAGAGGCTGAGAGTCAGCTTTCCACCAGTCCCTTTGACGGATGCAGGCCAACTGCCCTTGCTGCCGACTCCTCTAGGCCCGCCTCATCCGTCCACTTGCCGTAGTGCCGGTGATGGGTTGCAGGATTGTGGCCCATCATGCAGGCCAGATCCCTCACAGGGATTGAACGGCTGTATGCCTTGTGCCCGCGCCAGGCATACCCATGCCGCAGGCTGTAGGGCGTCAGCCCAGGGATCGCGCCACCACAAGAGATTTCCAGAAGGGAAAGCGGTCAAGAAGTTGGCGGAAAGCGTCTCCCACGCCCTTGTGAGATCCAGCCTCGATCTGCGACCGAATCGCCGCAGGGATCTTCACCAAGCCCGAATGGAGCAAGGCCAAGGCCCGTGCACCTTCGCCTTCACGGCCGGGCAGATCAAGCGGCAGGACCCGGCGCTCTGGCTTTGCGACCTTCAGGGTGCGGGCGTTGCGCTTCACGCTGCCGACATAGAGCTTGCCCTCTTCAACCCTGAGCACGCACAGCTCAGCCGGCCGCAGGCCGAAAAGGCCAACCAGCGACACGGCCAGATGTAGGTCATCCCTTCCCTCATCCCGTAGGGCATCGAGCAGCTCGTACATGCGGTTGTGGTTGCGTAAGGCAGCGCTGGACCTGGGCTGGACCCGGGTTGGACGAGGGCCTGGGATCGGCGGCAGCCGCTCAGCGGTCTGCATTGAGGTGCTCTCCATTGACGAAGGTGTGGGGGAGCGCAGGTGCCTCATCGGCCTGGAGGGTTCCCCTGGCAGTGGCTCGCCCAGCTGGGGTTTGAGCAAGCTGGTGGGTAAACACGAGGGACAGGTGCGTCCATCCCCCCATCCCCTCCTCCATCACCTCGCCCAGGGCTCGGCCATGCATCTGGACCGTCAGCGACCCATGCCGCAGTTGCAGGAGATCAGCGCGTGATCAACGTCTCCATGCTGCTGGTGGGCGTGCTGCTGCTGGTGGGCATTGGCTCCAGCAAATTCTCCGCCCGCCTCGGTGTGCCGGTGCTGGTGCTGTTTCTCGGCGTTGGCATGCTGGCGGGTTCGGAGGGCCTCGGGCGCATCCCCTTCGAGGACTACGCCCTGGCCAGCAACGCCGGCAGCGCGGCGCTGGCTTTGATTCTGTTCGACGGCGGCCTGCGCACGTCCCTGAGCGCGGTGCGATCCGTCTGGCGCCCGGCGTTGGCGCTCTCCACCGTGGGGGTGCTGATCACCTCGCTGCTCACGGGCCTGACAGCCGCCTGGGTGCTGCAACTGCCATTGCTGCAGGGGCTGCTGCTGGGAAGCATCGTCGGCTCCACGGATGCGGCGGCGGTGTTTTCGGTGCTGCGCACCAGCGGTCTGAAGTTGCCAGAGCGCCTCACCGACACCCTTGAAGTGGAAAGCGGGTCGAACGACCCAATGGCCATCTTCCTCACCGTTGGGCTGATCAGCCTGATCACCGGCAGCAGCGATTCCTTCCAGGGTCTGGTGGGGTTGTTTTTCAGTCAGTTCGGCGTGGGCAGCCTGGTGGGCATCGCCGTGGGCCGGCTGGCGGCCTGGGCGGTGAACCGGATCCATCTCCATTACCCGGGCCTCTATCCGCTGCTGGCACTGGCCTTTGGGCTGGTTGCCTTCGGGTTGGCGGCGGTGCTGGGGGGCAGCGGCTTTCTGGCGGTGTACGTCGCCGGCATCGTGCTCGGCAACAGTTCGATCGTGTTCCGGCGCGGCATCTTCTCCTTTCACGATGCGCTGGCCTGGCTGGGCCAGATCGTGCTGTTCGTGATGCTCGGCCTGCTCAGCTTTCCCAGTCGGCTGCTGGCCGTTGCCGGCGAGGGGCTGCTGATCGCCCTGGTGCTGATCCTGTTGGCGCGACCCGTGGCGGTGGTGGTGTCCCTGCTGCCGTTCCGTTTTCGACGGCGCGAGCTCACCTTTCTTTCCTGGGTGGGCCTGAAGGGGGCGGTGCCGATCACCCTGGCCACCTTTCCGCTGCTGGCCGGAGTTCCCCAGAGCCAGCTGATCTTCAATGCGGTGTTTTTTGTGGTGCTGATCTCGGCGATCACCCAGGGCTGGTCGTTGCCGTTGGTGGCGCGCTGGCTGCGCATCGGCCGCCCGGCGGATCCGGCACCGGCCCTGTCGGTGGAGATCCACGCTTTGCGCCATGTCGATGGCGAGATCGTGGATTACACCGTGAAGCCAGGCGCCCAGGTGGCCGGCCAGCACCTGCGCGATCTGGCCCTGCCCGATGGTGTCCTGGTCACGTTGATCCTGCGGGGCAAGCAGGTGGTGATGCCCCGGGGCTCCACGCCCCTGGAGCCAGGTGATCACGTGTTCGTGGCGTTGCGCACCCGGCTGCAACCCCTGATCGATCGGCTGTTCGATCCTCAGCCGGAGCCACCCTCACTGCCCGCGGATCTCTCGCTCAGCTTCAACGCTGCCACCACGGTGGAGCAGCTGCATCGCTTTTTCGGCTTCCCCCTGCCGGCTCCAGGGCCCGCCTCCAGCCCTGGTCAGAGCCTCGCGTCCTTGCTGCAAGATGTCGCCCCCAAGGCAATGACTCGCCTTGGCGTCTTCCGCCTGGAGGCTGGAGCGGACGGTGACTACGTCTCTGTCCGGATGGCCCGCAGCGATCACGACTGACCAGGTGCCTGAAAGGTTTGAATCGGTGGCTGACTGCGCCCTGAAATGTCTACCGCTAGGCGAGAGAGGGCAGGAATTGTCTCTTTGTTGAGCCCTGTTGAGCCTCACGGGGCTGCGATGGAAGGCCCAAAACGTTGGCCAGCAGCCTCCTAAGCGTTGCAATCACAGGTAGGCGGTGATCGGCGGCCGGGGGGTCGCGTTCTCGGCAGGGCGGTTCATCTCTCGGCAGCGTTGTGCATCCCCAGGAACTGCTGCATCGCCACCGCCCCGGGCTGCGCCATGGCCGCCCGTGCCGGAACGCCTTCATCGTGGGAGCAGCCTTGTGGAGCTGTTGTGTCGCCCTTTCCGCTGCTGGTGATCGTTCATGCCCTGGCGGCCACGGTCTGGACCGGTGGCCATCTGGTGCTGGATCTGGGGGTGCTGCCCAAGGCGCTGCGGGAGCGGGAGGCAGCACAGATCCGCGCGTTTGAGGACACGTTCGAGCCGCTGGGGCTCAGCGCTCTGGCCATTCAGGTGGTCACCGGCGCCTGGATGGGCTGGATCTACCTGCCCGGCTTCCGCGGGCTGCTCAACCCGGCGAACCTGATCGGAATGCTCGTGGGGGTGAAACTGCTGCTGCTGGCCGGTACGGCCGCCCTGGCCCTGCACGCCCGGCTGCAGCTGATCCCCACCCTCAACGACGACAATCTCAACGGCCTGGCCTGGCACATCCGCGCCATCACCGCCCTGGCGATCGCTTTCGTGGTGGTGGGCGCCTTGATCCGTCTGGGCGGGCTGGGGTGATGAGTGGCTAGGCCGTTGCCGCAGGCTGGTCTTCTGGATTGGCTTGAGCGGCTGGCAAGGGGAGGGCTGGCGGAATTACAGCGTCCAACAGATCTGGTTGGCATAGCGCGGTGCTTTTTCCGCGCTGGATCGCATGCTCCAGCTCTTGTGATGCCTTCAGCATTGGGATAGCTCCTTGATCACCAACACGTAGCCATCACCTTGCCCTCGTGAGCCGTTGGGCATCACAGCAATGATTGACCCACAGCCCTGTGGTCTGGGATTCCAGTAGGCACGGCCTGCTGGTGCTGGTGCTCAACGCTGCTGAAAGCCCTGCAGATGCGCCGGCACCTGGCGGCTGAACAGCACGCCCAGTGGCGGGGCGGCGAGGCCGGCGTCGCTGAGCCGCTGCAGCGTCCACCAGTTGCAGTTGCGCGTCCAGAGATAGGCGCCGTGGGCGGGGAGGAAACGGGCGGTGCGGCCCGCGGGCAACGGCAGGGGATCGGGCCGGCCGCCGGCGGGGCTGCGGGGCAGCGAACGCTCCAGGCTGGTGAGCAGGGCGTGCAGGGTGGGGGCATCCACCCGGCGTTCATGCACGCGGACGGCTCCCTTCAGCAGCGGCGGATCGGGGTGGCCAGCGAGGAACAGCGCCGCCTCAGTGGGCAGGAACAGAGCGGCCGCCACCGCCTGGGGGCGGCGATCGCCGGCGGCGTAGTAGCGCCGGTCACCCCAGGCGATCTCCAGGAAGGGAGCCGCCTCAGCGCCGGGAGGACCAAGCCGCCAGCCCGGTGGCTGCTCCACCACGATCGCGGAGTGCAGCCCCCAGTCGGCCACCAGCACCGCATAGCTGCCGGGCGGCGGCAGGGGCAGCGGCGCCGCCAAGCGGGCGCGGGGTTCGGACTGCACCGCAGCGTGCAGCAGCGGCCAACCCACCAGTGCCAGCAGGATCAGGAGTTCGATGCCACCCCCACCGAAACGGACCCCGGCCGACAACGGAATGCAGCCCCGCCCCGCGCAGCGCAGCCTTGTGCCTTGGGCTGGCCGGAGATGCCGGATCGAAGCCGCAGCAGCAACAGTGGCGTCAGGGCAGCCGCCTGGAGGCACGGCGTCACGGACGTGCGCGGATGCTGTTCCTGAAACCTGGAGGCAGGCGGCGCTCAAGCTGGGGTGCTGAGGGGAAGCCTAGGCATCGGTTCCGGCGGAATGGTCAGGCCTGCAGGGGATGGATTGCACGCAACGGTGAGGCCATCCCGGCCGAATCGTGCGCCAGATCATGCTCGTGAACCACAGGGAAGGAAACGACAGGCCGTTGGCCCCAGCAGAGGAAAACACCAGTGAAAATGAAGGTCAATCGATGCCGGGCGATGGCCGATCTTTCCACCTTCACCCAGGCGGGACTGGCCGCCGGTGCCGCCGCCACCGAGCAGCTGCGTCATGGCCTGTCTCGCAGCAGCAAGGTGCTGGCCATGGCGAGCGGCGCGGTTGCTGCGTCATTGAGTGAGCTCCACAACATCGCCGTCGATCCCCAGCTGATCAGCCGGATCAGCTCCGCCACCACCAATCACGGCGTGGCAGCGGCGGATCTGCTGGCCAGGTTGCCAGGCGAACTGGAGCACTACGGCACCGCTGCCGTCGACGCGTTCCTCAAAGGCGGTGATGCCCTCGGAAAGCACTGGTCTCACCTGGAGAGCCAGGCCAATGCGCCCCACCGGGCGGCGGAGGCCGCCAATGCCATCTGGGAGGACGGCACGGTCAACATCGCCCGGGGCAGCGCCAACATGACCGGGCTGGAGCGCCTTCGCGCCAGCGGCGACAACCATCTCGATGGTCTGATCGCCGCAGCTCAGACGCCGGAGTTCTGGCAGCGCACCCTCGGCAATGCCGTCGAGGCAGGCGCCTATTCAGCGGCGATCGCCGCCCTGGATCAACTGCTGGTGCACCGCGATGAACTGATCAATGGCAGCGCAGCGGCGCGTCAGGAGCGGCTGCTGCAGATCCTGCAGAACAGCGGCCTGGTGGCGGCAGGCGCCCTGCCGATGTCGGTGGTGCTGGCGGTGGCGCTGATGCTGGTGCCAGGCCTGGCCGTGGTGATGGGCCCTCTGGGGGTGATCGGCAGCGCCGGTCTGGGCCTGCGGCTGCTCCATTCAGCCGTACGCCATCCCAGCCGCCAGGAGCAACAAGCCGTGCAGCAACTGCAGGGGCTGATGCAGCAACAGCTCTACGCCCTGCAACGCGACAGCGACGGCCATCTGACCATCACTGTGAAGGCTCAGCCCGCTGGCTGAACACTGCCCTCACTCTCACTGGGGGAGTCAGGGTGAGCCATACCAACTCCTGTACCACTGCCTCATCTGCTCAATCTCCTGGCTCTGGGCCTTCACCATGGCCTGCTGCAGCAGGCGCAGCTCCTGGTGCTGACTGTTGGCCTGGGCCATCGTTGCCATTCGCACGCCCATCTGGTGGTGGGGAATCATCTGCTCGATGAAGGCACGATCAAAGTCCGGGGCTTTGCTCAGGGCGGTGAGATCCGTGCCCCTGCCCATCTGCCCCATCCCCATGCCGCCACCCATGGGCGCCGTTCCCATGCCGCCGCCTGCGCCCCCGGTGCCGCCCAGACCTGTGCTTTGGTTCCAGCTGGGCACGGGTTGGCCGAACCACTGGCGGTACCAGATCCGCATCTGAGCGTTCTCACTGGTCTGACTGGCCTTGATGCTCCTGGCCAGCTCTTTGATCTCGGGCCGTTTGGCTCGGGTGAGGGCAAGATCGGCCATGGCGATCGCACCGTCGTGGTGAGGAATCATCATCACGATGAAGTGTTGATCCATCGACTGGGCGCCCATCCGGCCCATCCCCCCCCCGGACCTCCCATTCCTGCTCCCGACCCTGGCGCCGGTGAGCTGGAAGGTGCTGGAGGCTGGGACAACGCTGGAACCCCCAGCATCAGAACGAACGCCCCCAGCCCTGCTGTGGCAGTGCATCGGAACACCACGTCCCATCGGAACGCGATCGGATGGAAGCGGCCGTCTACGAGTCGGTGCCTCTTCATCAGCTCTTCTCCATCGCATCTGCCTCTGCTCAGCATGGAGACGCTGTGAAAAGTTGGCCGCGGCTCCGGGTCATTGCTTCATCGGATCGGTGCCCGTTGGATCGGTATCCGTTCGTTCGGTGTCTGTTTGATCCGTCGGGCTCCAGGTCGTCGGAATGACACTGGCAACCACTGCGACCCGCGAAGGCTTCAGTGTTCACGCCAACGGCTGCCACGGCCGGATGTGCACGGACGGCATGCACACCGATCAAGCCACCCGAAAACGTCGCAGGAAGGAGGAATTGACGATCACCGACAGCGAACTCAGGGCCATGGCCGCACCGGCGATCATCGGATTGAGCCAACCGAAGGCGGCGATCGGGATGCCGATCCCGTTATAGATAAATGCCCAGAACAGGTTCTGGCGGATCTTGCGCATCGTCGCCCGCGACAGTCCGATGGCCGTCACCACCTGCCGCACATCGTTGCCGATCAGGATGATGTCGCCAGCTTCTTTGGCCACATCCGAACCGGAGCCGATGGCGATGCCGACATCGGCAGTGGCCAGGGCCGGGGCGTCATTGACGCCATCCCCCACCATCGCCACCTTCTGCCCCGTGAGCTGCAGCGACTTGATCGTTCCAGCCTTCTCGGCGGGCCGCACTTCGGCGATCACCTCGCTGATGCCCAGCTGCGCGGCAATGGCCTCCGCGGTGGTGCGGGAATCGCCGCTCAGCAGGATCACCCGCACGCCATGGCGACGCAGCTGGGCCACAGCCTGCTCGGCCTCAGGCCTGACCGTATCGGCCACGGCCAGCAGACCGAGAAGGCGCGTCGCCCGGCCCAGCAGCATCGACGTGCGTCCACCGAGCTCAAGGTCGCCCAGTTGTTGTTGCAGGGCTTCCGGCAGGTCGCCGATGAAGCGAGCGGCCAGGTGCCGGTTCCCCAGCCAGACCGGCTCTCCCCCCTGCATGGCGGTGAGGCCTTCGCCGACCCGGGCCTCGAAGTGGTCGATCGGCAGCAGATCGACGGCGTGCGTTGCCACCGCCGCGCCGATGGCCCCGGCCAGGGGATGCTCCGAGCCATGCTCCAGTGACCCTGCCAGTTGCAGCACGTCCCGCTCCGAACTGCCCGGCAGGGCGATCAGATCCGTGAGGATCGGCCGGCCCTGCGTGAGCGTGCCCGTCTTGTCGAAGACCACGGTGGTGAGCTGCTCGGCCCGCTCCAGCACGGCGCCGCTGCGGATCAGGATGCCCTGCTCGGCGGCCTTGCCCACTCCCACCATCAGCGCCGCCGGGGTGGCGATGCCGAGGGCACAGGGGCAGGAGATCACCAGCACGGCAATGAAGGCCAGCAGTCCGCTGCTGAACTGGCCGGCCAGTGTCCAGATCACGAATGCCGCGACGGCGATCAACACCACGGCAGGCACGAACCAGCCGGTGACCTGATCTGCCAGGCGCTGCACGCTGGCCGTGCTGGCCTGAGCCTCTTCCACCAGGTGCACGATCTGGGCCAGGGCGGTGGCGGATCCCACCCGGGTGGCACGAAAACGCAGCACCCCCCGGCCATTCACGGTGCCACCGATCAGCTCGGCGCCCACCAGCTTGGCCACCGGCAGGGATTCACCGGTGAGCAACGACTCATCCACCGAGCTGCTGCCTGCGGTCACGACCCCATCGGCGGGAATCTTCTCGCCCGGGCGCACCAGCACCTGCTCATCGATGGCGACGGTGTCGGCAGGAACGGTCAGCTCCATGCCGTCCCGGATCACCGTGGCGGTGGCGGGCTGGAGATCGAGCAGCTTCCGCACCGCAGCCGAGGAGCGTTGCTTGATGCTTTCCTCCATGAACTTGCCCAGCAGCACAAAGGCAATCACCACCGCCGATACTTCGAAATAGACGTCGCGATCACTCACACCGACCGGCAGCCAGGTGGGCGCGAACACCACCACCACGCTGTAGAAGTAGGCCACGGAGGTGCCGAGGGCGATCAGCACGTCCATGTTGAGGGCGCGGCGCTTCAGGGCTGCCCAGGCACCGGCATAGAACGACCAGCCGCCGATGAATTGCACCGGAGTGGCGAGCACGAACAACCACCTCCCCCAGCTCATCCAGGGCAGAGCCGGCAACGGCACCCACGCCATCAAACTGATGCCTGCCGCCAGAGCAAGGAACGCCCCGGCCCGCAACAACGCCAGCGCCAACACCCCGCCGATCACCAAGCCGACGCGGCGACGCAGGACGCGCAATTCGCGGTCGGGATTCTGGAACGTCTGCAGACAACTCTGGCTGCAGAAGTAGTAGCTGCGGCCACTTCTCTGCGCCGAAAGAGCTGTGGCCTTCGGTACCACCATCCCGCAGATCGGATCTTTGGCCATTACACCCGCTTCACCACCGATCGCGGGCAGGTGGCGGTTGTCTTGGTTGTGGTGCGGCCCGGGTGGATCGCTGGGTTGTGGCCTGAGCATTGGCGAGTTCATCCTGGCCGCTTCAGATCCGTAGGGATGGCTATGGGTGGTCTAGGCAGGATGTCGCGCAACGACCAACCCCGGCATCGTTATGGCGGTGCGAAAAACTCAGCCGTTGCACATCCACCTGCAGCGGATGTGCAGCAGCAGGATCAGGTGATTCCGCCCTCAATCGCAGCAGGGCTTGAGGCCCAACGGGTGTGGCCGCCCTGGAGCTGGCAGGCGTGATGGCGTCGCGCCGCTTTCAGCTGACTGCCAGCCTGGGCACCGCTTGGATCCGGTCGCTTGCCCCTCGATTCCGCCACCCTTCAGCCCCTGCCGTGCACGCCAGCCGTGAGCGGCGTGCTCGAAACCCTCGCCTTTTTCCGTGATCCCGATTTTGCCCGTAAGCGCTTCGAGCGCTACGGGGATGTGTACGAAACCAGCCTGCTGGGACAGCGCACCGTGTTCATCCGCGGCGACCAGGCGATCAGCGATCTGTTCGCCCAGGGTGACGCGGTCCAGGGCTGGTGGCCGGACAGTGTGCGGGAGCTGCTGGGGCCGTTGTCGCTGGCCAATCGCAATGGTGCGGATCACAAGGCTCGCCGGCGGGTGGTGGGGCAGCTGTTCGCTGCCGCTGCCCTGAAGCGCTACAGCCCGGCGATCGTGGCGCAGGTGGAGGTGCTCCACCAGGACCTGCTGGGTGCCCAAGCGCCGCTGGCCCTGGTGCCGCAGCTGCGGCGCTTCGCCTTCAGCGTGATCGCCAGCACCGTGCTGGGGCTCGATGCGGTCGATCGCGAGGCCCTGTTCGTGGATTTCGAGATCTGGTGCCAGGGCCTCTTCTCCCTGCCGTTCGCCCTGCCCGGCAGCCCGTTCGCCCGCGCCCGTCAGGCCCGCAGGCGCCTGTTGCAGCGCCTGGGCGCCGTGCTTCAGAGCGCCCAGGCCGCCGCTGCTGCCGGAGCCCCCCTCAGCGCCGGCGGCCTCGATCTGCTGGCCGGAGGCCTCGATGAAGCCGGCCTCCCCCTCGCCGACGTCGATGTGGCAGAGCAGTTGCTGCTGCTCCTGTTCGCCGGCTACGAAACCACCGCCTCCGCGCTCAGCTGCCTGCTGCTCACCCTGTTGCAGCATCCCGCTGAGCTGGCCTGGCTGCGGGAGGAACTCGACGGCTTGCCCTGGCCACCGGCCGAAGGCGAGGCCGTGAGCGCCTACGACGCCTTGCGGGCGCCGCGCCTGGAGGCGGTGGTGAAGGAGGTGATGCGGCTGACGCCGCCGGTGGGGGGGTTCTTTCGCCGCACCCGGGAGCCCATCGCCCTGGCGGGTGTGCGGGTGCCGGCGGATCGGGTGGTGCAGGTGAGCATCAGCGCCAGTCAGCGCCACGGCGCTGACCCTGAGGACCTGGCAACCTTTCGGCCCCAGCGGCATCTGGAAGGGGCGGAACCGGTGACCCTGCTGCCCTTCGGCGGCGGTGAACGGGTGTGCCTGGGCAAGGCGTTGGCGGAACTGGAGATCCGGCTGCTGGCGGTGGGGCTGCTCAAGCAGCTGAGCCTTGAGCTGGAGCCCGATCAGGACCTCACCCTCGTGGTGATCCCAAGCCCCACCCCGAAGCAGGGCCTGCGGGTGCGCGCCAGCCGCCGGGGAGCGGCAGGCCAGGCCATGGCGGGGCCCCCATCCACTGCCGACGCGCAGTCCTGAGGAGCAACGTCCCCGGAAAGGGCACCGCGGCAGAACAGGCGGAGGAGGTCGGCGGAAGGGGTGGGCGCAGCAGGATCTCGGCCGGCTGGGCACCCGCTCTGGTTCCGCAAGGCCGCCCGGGCGCAAAGGAGCTGGCGGAACATCCAGCAGCGCCCTTGAAGTACAACCTGTGGGGCCCCATCGCCGCCCAGAAGCGACATCTGTTCAAAATCCGAAACAGTCTGTTACAGTTCTCTCATCCCAAGCGAGAGCCCCATGGCCCAAGCCACCGCCACCGCCCCCAGCGCCCTTGACCGCGCCACCATTCGCGGCGCCACCGTCACCACCGAAGACGGCGGCCGCCTCAATGCCTTCGCCACCGAGCCCCGCATGGAAGTGGTGAGCGCCGAGAGCGGCTGGGGCTTCCATGAGCGCGCCGAGAAGCTCAACGGCCGTATGGCCATGCTCGGCTTCATCGCCCTGCTCGCCACTGAATTCGCCCTCGGCGGTGAGGCCTTCACCCGCGGCCTGCTCGGCATCGGCTGAACCCATCGCCCCGATCAGCTCCTCCCCCTCCAACAGGCATCGCCATGAGCCAGTCCCTTTCGGTCAGCAGAGAGTTCTTCGTGGAAGCCCACTCCCGTGCCATCGACAACTGCACGGAGTTGGAAGACCTGCGCAAGGTGTCCAAAACGCTCCTGAGGGCCTGGCAGATCCAGGCCATGTTCAGCGAGCAGTACGGCGCCCAGGCGCTGGGCATCAAGCGGCCCTGAGCGTCCCACGTCACTGGGCTGGCACTCCTGTACCCAACGCTGTACAGGAGTGCCTTTGCCGTAGATCTCTCTGGCAAGGCTCTCTCTGGAACTGCAGAGGAGATGCTGACCCTTACGGATCGACTTGCCTGCCTGTCCATTGCCGAACGAAGGACCTGCTGCACCTTCGCTTCGCCCTCTGGGTCTTGGGGGTGCAGGTCCATCCCGCCACCTGGCCAAGCTGCTCAGGGGCGCGTTGCGCCTGGCGGCTCCAGCTGGTCGTTGTCTGCCCAGGCCCCCAGGCCTCGAAAGCGGTTGGCAAGGAAGGCGAGTAGGCCGGGCGGCTGGGCCAGCTCCTGCTCCGCCGCCCATTCGGCTTCGAGAATCTCTCGGTCGTCGATCTTCAGACCCTCAACCAGCCGCCGGTACGCCAACTTCTCATCGGTATTGATGCTCGAGGTGTCTTCCGGTCGCCGGCTGATGCGAAGCACCTGATATGCAAGCTTCACGGCCAGCTGCCGGTCATCGGCCGTGGTGATCCTTGGCAGAAGGGTCTCGAGTGCCTCCGGCCCCAGCGCCTCGGCCGCAAGGGCATCCACAGCGGTGGAAGCGGCTTCTGGGCCGGCATCTGCCGCTGCCGTGCGCTCCGCCAGCTTCTTGAGCAGCCTTCGCTCCTGCTCAGACATTTCCCCATCGGACCAGGCGACACAGCAGAGGATGCGCAGCAGATCGAGGTCGCCGGCCGGCTGTTCTGCGCTGAGATCCGGCATGGTCATGGCGCCCAGGATGAGTATCGATCCCATTGTGAGGCTCCGGCGCCCACTGCGGCCTACCGCTAACCCGTTACCCAAAGCCACGCCCAGCGCGGCGGCAAGCGCAGTCTCCGGGGAGTCGGTAGAAGCGTCAGTGATGTCCAAGGCCTTTGGTCCAGGGCTCATGCCCGAGCGGGTCCTTCAGTGAGCTGCCGGATCGAGCTGCCGGATCTTGAACCTGAAGATCAATCAGCGGCACGCCTCCATACGGATTGAACCGTCGTGACTTCCTGCACCTTCTCCCAGGTGAATCAGGGCGTGCTGCTGACGATCCTTGATCCCACCGGGAACGGCCGCACCATCCATCATGTCGAGCGAAGCGGCTTAACACGGCAGCCTGATGCGTTCGTGGCCCTGCCCGATGCTGAGATGGCGCAAGGGATGTCTTGCCTGGATGAGTGTCAGCCCCAAGGTTTCTTCACAGCCTCTTCATCATCTCTTCGAAGCCGCACGTCGCTGCTTGCTGCTACTGCGCACCGCAAGTGCGTATCCTGCCCATGTTCCTGAAGATTGTCTTCGGGCCTTTCCCGGTGAGATTCCCGCATAAGTGGCATGCGCAACCTTCGTGGCTTGATTCGATTGACAGCTGTATTGATGATGACTGTGCCGATCGCCTCGCATGCGGCAGGTGGGCCGCCAGCTTCTCCGTTGACGATGAAGTTTGCTGATCAGACTTATCTCCTTCGATGGTCGTCAAAGCATCAGCATGAGTTCACTCCATCTGATCAGACTGACCTCAGTCGCTGGACGGACATGATAACCATCAACACGTACCCAGGTGTCAGCGATGGGGATGGGCTGGCCAATGTTGCCAATAGGGTGCTCGATAACTACAAGCAGAACAAGGCCGTGGTGGTTCGCACTTTATCGGTTCCCCGCACTGCCGTGAAGCCCGCAGAACATCTGATCGTCGTTCTTTTCCCTGTTCGTCACTTTATCGAGGCTGTCTTTGCGCGATTCAGGCTGGCAGATGGTCGTGGCACTGCGGTGATCTACAGCCATCGCATCTATGGGCAAAAAGTGGGAGATACCACGGCGGCCTGGATGAAGGCCAATGGAGCCACCATTGAGCGTCGCTTGATGGCTCTCCATGAGGTTCCCTCCCACCGCATCCTGGAGCCGGCCAGCCGGTGACCGGGAGCCTCTCTGCACCATGGTGGGTGGAGATCAGCGACAACGGGCGTAGCGGGGTTGTCGTTTACCACGAAGGGATCAACACCATCTCCTGTTACTGGGAGTTCTGCGGTGGCGACACCGTTGCATCCATCTTGATCGGCGACATCAGTGAATGGAACACCTGCTATCCATGGGCGGTCGCGCGGAGAATGGACGTTCTCATGCGCATCGCCGCAGAGGTGGTGCGCCAGAAGGCTCCCACCTGCAGCGCCTTGATTGAGGATCAGCTGGGCTTCATCAGCATCAAGTAGCTCCCGGAGTGCAATGCAAGGCCTTGGTTGACGTCTGACCCGATGTCACCGCCATGCGACACCGGCCAGGGAGAACGGCATGTTCAGACACGTCTGCAGGCTCGTGTTGCGTCGATCGTCATGACGCGAATCAGGTCCCCCCTGATCAGTGCAGAACACTGTTGGGACGCGCACAATTGATCACCGCCTGCGCAGCATGGTGACGACGTCTTTCCCTGGCATCGGCTTTGCCGATGAAGTGAATGAACTGATGAATGCGGGCGCTTCAGCGTTGTCAGCGAGTGGCGATCCGCTTGATGAGTGAGCACGACGCTGTGGATGGCACAGTGCTGGGAGTGGCTTCTGGCCCCTCTGAGCCGAACTGCCCAAGTGTGCGTGCCCGCCGGGTGGCTTCCCTTCCCAGCAGCGACATGATCACCTTCTGGCATGAACAGCATGGTGTCGACTCAAAGCAGCCCCGATGCCATCTCCGGCGATGTGCTCGCCTGCAACCCTTGCTAACGGTTCGATTCAGTAGCGACGGCTCTCCCTGGCTCAAGCAAAGAACATCCCGCCATCTTCGGCTTGGATGATGTGGCGCATCCAGATCGCATCCCAATAACTGACCTTTGTGATCGGCCTCGGATTTTGACGGAAGAATAGAGCTTAACAATACGATGACCCAGCGAAGCAATAGCGGAGATAGCCATATGCAAGAGAAGCTGCCATGAAGATGTAAATTCCGCTCATCGTCCAGGCAAAGAATCTGGGTTTCATTCTCATTGCCCATCGGTATCCAAATGTGCTTGCAGTCAGTCCGCCAATTAGCCCTCCCAAGGCAATGAAAGCCAGGCTTACCAGTACTGACAATGATCCCAGCCCTCCCCCCGCTCCCCATGACTCCAGGGAGCCAGGGGTGCAAATCAGTGGGCTGCTGCAAGCCAGGATGCAGCCTAAAAACGCGCCCCTTATGCTCACTGCGAATGTGCTTGGAATTGATCGCCGAAGTGCCCCAGTGACAACACCAATAGCAACACCCAAAATCGCTCCCAGGACACCACTGAGAAGCGTATGAGTGAATAGCCGCGACAAAACAAAGGCAAGCATTTCATTGCCCCCAGGACTTGCGAAGAGAATGGATGCTTGGAAATGAAAAATTAGCTGCAGCCGCAATCATCTCTGCCATAGAATCCAGTCGCACTTGTGACAATCGACATTTCTCGTTTCTGCCGAGATCTGCATCATGTCGCAACCAGCCCTCCGCTTGAAGCCATAAAGTCGTGTCCTCAAATGATAATGGCTTCAGGCGCCTGACCTCGCCGGGGGGCTTTTCGCCGCACCCTGGAGCCCATTGCCTTGGAGCCCTTTGGCGGCATTGAACGTGTGTGCGTGGGCAAGGCGCAGGTGGAGCTGGCACTCCGGCTCTGGGATGCCCTGTGCAGGCTGCTGAGCTTTGCGTTGGAGCCTGATCAAGACCCCACGCTCGTGGTTGTCCCAAGCCCCTCCCCGAAGCATGGGCTGCTGCTGCACCAGGCGGCTGCGAGCCTCAACATTGATCGGTACCTGTTGTTCTGTTCGGCGGTGAGGCCTTCATCCGCGGCCTGCTGGGCATCAGTTGACTTCACTACCGAGAGTTGTTCATCGCACTCCAGCAGGTATTCCGGTTGGGCAATCTCTTTCGGTCAGCAGAGAGTTCTTTTCGAATCCCCTCCTGCGCGATTGACAGCCGCACGTAGCTTGAGGACCTCCGCAACGTATCCAAATCGCTGCCCACCATGGCTTGGCAGATTCAGCTCATGTTCAGCGGCCAGTGCTGCGCTCGGGTCTCGCAATCAAGCGCCCCTAAGCGCCTCGAACAATGTGGTGCGTTCTTGTGCCAGCTCTGTGGTTGAGTGCCTTCGCTGCAGGCATCCCCGAAAAGGTGCTCCTTGGGTCTGTATGGGAGGTGTGGCTTGATGAGATCTGACTCATTCGGGTTGCACCAGGCGGATAGCTCTACTTCAGGCCTTCGATGGTGGTTCGAGCTCAACTTCGATTCGAGTTGAGATGGTCTTCCTGGAAATGAACAAGATGAGTAAGCCCCTGAGTTGGTTGGTCTACAGGCTTCGTGTCAACAAGCTGAGTGTGCCGCGCGAAACCAGATAAGGATTGGGAGAGAGGGCTGTCCAGTTCTTGGGGAGATCCAGTTAGGCGTTGAGGCTCACAACAAGCTCAAGTGGCTGATGAGGACGTTGACCAGCGCCCTCCGCAGTGGTCCGATCGTCATTGCCAAGTGTTCTGCAACAGCACTCTGATTCCAGCACGCCAGCTGAAGTTATACGCTGACTACTTCGCCTGGGCAGGCGTGGCCTTAGGCCTTCTCTTGTTTGTTTCCGTCAGGAGGAAGTTGTTGATCTTGGTCGGCTCTGCGGGAGGTGAATTGTGGGACAGGATCTACGAACATTGTTGACCGTCGGGCCACGGTAGATTGGTGCGGCCGAATTGCCAACGGATCGTCCTGCTACTACCAGCGGATGGCGAGCAACCAGGTCTCATCGACCGAGTTGACATGACCATCAAGCTCTCGGTGGAGTTTGCCGAATGGATTCATCAAGTGATCACGCCGTAGCTGTTGCTTCTGCTCATCGGCATGAATGGACTGATCAGTTCAAGACCTCAGCGCGATGGGCTGGATCACAGTGGGAGCTGGTGGCGATCACCACAGGGGGCGCAGGGCGCGGCGGCCGCCGGCTAGTCGTTGGTGCCGTGCGCCTTCGGGTGCCCAGCCCCCCTGGCACGCCAGGTCTGTGCTCCAACCCTGGCAGCGACGGATGAGCAGGGCGATGCAGTTCACTTCGGCGGGATGATGGAGAGGGTGGTTGATGATGCTGCCATGCTGTTGCGTACGGGCAGCAAGACTTCGACAGTCCATTGGGGCCCGGCCTCGATCGTCTGGTACTGATCGCCGTAGGCGCGAGGTCAAGTAGCTGCAAGCTCAAGAGTTCACGCGAGGTGGACCCAGTTGAGGCGCGTCCTAGAACCCTTTGGATGAGGATGCTGGTAACCACGGATGGAGCATCGTCGTGACACCGTCCCGCTGGTTCCGCGCATGGTTCAGTCATGCCTGGAGGGCCTGCTTGTTTCAGGCTGCCAGGCGAGAGGCTGCCTTTCTGAAGGGAAACTGTTGCCCTGCTGCCGCCGGTATTGCCTTCGCTCTGTGTCTGGTGCTTTCACCAGGTGAGGCTCCAGCCCGGCCCGACAAGGTCGTGGCGCTGCAGGGTCTCTGCTTCCGTTCCCCACGCGCCCTCTCTAGCCCCTTATCGGTGGGTCCCGATGCTGTGTCTGTGGTGCATCCGCCGGCAGCCGACGCGCAGAGCGAGCGCTTCAGCCTCACCGCTGTTCGCTTTCCGCTTGACGTCACCGATGCCAAGGCCGGCATGACCCCGGCCGAACTGCGTGCCTACGTGGCAACGGTGTTCCTCGCCGTCCAGGCCCCTCAGGGAAGGCCGATTCAGCGCCGCCTGCTGGAGCGCAGTGTTGAAGGGCTGGCCTTCTCCACCTCGATTCCCGCTCCTTCCTTCGCCGAGGTCTACGCCCTGCGGCTTCAGAATCGAGAAACGGTGGTGCTGGGCTTTAAGTTCCGCAGCGACTGGCGCAATGAGGCTGAGAACCTGATCACTGCGATCGCTGGGAGTCTGCGGGAGTGCAACGTCAACCAGCCCTGAAGCTGGCTCAGTGCGTCTCACACCGCACCCGAAGCACTTCACCCTCTACCCCCGTGCTGACCAGCCGCAGGCGGTCTCCGCCCGGATCCAGGCTCAGCAGGCCGAGGTACAGCCAGGTACTGCCTTCCCCGGAGAGCGCGATGATCACGCCGATCCGCTCGGGCCCCTCTCCCGCCACCGCTAGCACCGGCCCGCTGCTCTCGTAGAAGCTGAGGCGATCGGCCTCGATGCGAAGCCACGACTCGTCGCTCTGCGTGGCAGTGCAGTGCCGCGCCTCTGCCATCCAGAGGCCCCGGAAGACTGGGGGGATGGCCCCGAGCCGCTCGGCGGCCTGCGCCGGAGGAGCGAGGGTGAGCCCCGCAGCCAGTCCGGCGATGAGTCCATTGAAGAGGTGCTGGGCGGTGGTCGTCACGGCTGTAGCCGGTGATCGAGCTTCTCAACAATGGCTGGATCACACCGATCCAATGGCTGGTACTGCCAATCTCCACATCAAGGCTGTGGAGGGTGCCTCGACACAAGCCGGGTGCTCCGCAACCGATGCATCTCTGAGATCTCCGTGCCTGGTTTGGTTGAGGCCGCAGGAGCTTCACGCCCAGGCACTTGAACGGATGCTGTGGGTGCGGCGTTTGCTCAACGCCTTCGGAAAAGCTCTGCCATCGCTGCCAGCCCTCGGTCAGCAGGGGTGCTGCCCTGCCGCACGGATCAACGAGGAACCCCGCACGCCGCCCTCTGCCCACCCGGCGTCGCCATCATTCGTGCATGCCCTCTCAGGACAAGCCGAGGCGATGCCGAGCCTGAACGCCCTGAGCCGCAGGGAACGGATACCTGAAGTGATGGATCAGCCGGGCATCGACCCCGTCGATCACGCCCGGGCCCTGGCGGGTCTCCGCCGCATCAATGCCCTGAGCCGTTGTTCCGCCTCCCTGTTCGCGCCGATCGCGGCGCTGGCGGCGCGGCAGCCAGACCAGCCGCTGCGGGTCCTCGATCTGGCCTGCGGCGGCGGTGACACCGTGATTGATCTGGTCCTGCTGGCCCGGCGCAGCAAGCTGCCGCTGATCCTGGAGGGCTGCGACATCAGCGCCAGCGCTGTGGCGATCGCCCGCGCCAATGCGGAACGCCGCGGCGCCGCGGCGCGCTTCTTCCAGGCCGATGCCCTGGCGGATCCCTTGCCCTCCGGTCCGGACGGAGCCGCGCCCGCTGGCTATGACGTGGTAATCACCTCCCTGTTCCTGCACCACCTGGGCGACCACGACGCCGAGGTACTGCTGGCCCTGATGGCCCGCCGGGCCCGTCACCTCGTGCTCGTCAACGACCTGATCCGCAGCCCGCTCGGCTATGGCCTGGCCTGGGCCGGCACCCGGCTGCTCAGCCGCTGCTGGATCGTCCACACCGATGGACCGCTGTCGGTGCAAGGGGCCTTCCAGCCCGCTGAGGTGGCGGCCATGGCTGATCGGGCCGGGCTGAGCGGCGCCAGGATCCAGCGCTGCTGGCCGGAGCGTTACCTGCTGAGCTGGTCCCGTGGTTGAACGCCAACCGGGCAAGCCCTGGGACGTGCTGGTGATCGGGGCCGGGCCCGCCGGCGCCCTGGCCAGCCTGGATCTGGCCCGTCACGGTCTGAAGGTGCTCCTGGTGGAGAAGCGCAGCTTCCCGCGCTGGAAGGTGTGCGGCTCCTGCTTCAACGCCCAGGCCCAGGCGGCCCTCGCCTCCGTGGGCCAGGGCCACCTGCTCGAACACCTGGGCGGGCGACCCTTGCGGCGGCTGCGGCTCGGCCTGGGCGGACGGGAAACCACCTGCGCCCTGCCGCCGGGGCGGGCCCTCTCCCGCGGTCGCTTCGATCAGGCGCTGGTGGAGGCGGCCGTCAACGCCGGTGCCGTGTTCCGCCCCCACACCACCGCGCAGCTGGGTGGCGTCACCCCCCGCACCGGTACCCAAACCCGCAGCGTCTGCCTACGGCAGGGACAGCGGCAGGAGCTGGTGCAGGCGTCCGTGGTGCTGGTGGCGGCGGGGCTGGCCAACCGCAGCCTGGAGCACGAGCCCTCTGCCCACACCCGCATCAGCCCCCGCTCCCGGCTGGGGGCCGGCTGCGTGCTGGCGGGGAGCCACAGCTGCTGGGAGGAGGGCACCATTCACATGGCGGTGGGCCGCCAGGGATACGTGGGCCTGGTGCGGGTGGAGGACGGCAGCCTCAACCTGGCGGCGGCCTTCGATCGCGCCCTGCTGCAGGAGTGTGGAGGCGCCGCGGTGGCGGCCAGGCAGGTGCTGGCGGAGGCCGGTTTTCCCGCCATTCCCCAGTTGGCGGAGGCCGCCTGGCAGAGCACACCGGCGCTCAGTCGCCGCACCACCCCCCTGGCGGGCCATCGCTTCCTGGTGCTCGGCGATGCCGCCGGCTATGTGGAGCCTTTCACTGGAGAAGGCATGGGCTGGGCCCTGGCCGCCGCCGTCGCCGCCACGCCGCTGGTGCTCGAGGGCACCGGCAGCTGGCAGCCGGCGATCGAGCGCCGCTGGCGTGAGCTGCACCGGCAACGGATCGGCCGCCGGCAGCTGCTCTGTCGTGGCCTGGCCCTGGCGCTGCGCCACCCCACCAGCAGCCGGGGCCTGTTCTGGGCAGCGTCTCGCCTGCCTTCCCTGCCGCAACGGCTACTGCGATGCCCCTGACGATCCTCGGCGTCGGCACCAGCGTTCCCCGCCACCGGATCAGCCCGGCGGAATCGGCGGCGATGGCCGCGCGCATCTCCGCTTCCACACCGGAGCGGGCGGCCCTGCTGGCGCGCATCCAGCGGCGCTCCGGGGTGAACCTGCGCCACAGCGTGCTGCTGGAGTCGGCGGAGCACGAGGCGGGCATCGATGGCCGCATGCCCTTCTACGGCGAGAGCAGCCCCTCCACCGGCGCGCGGCTCCGGGCCTTCGAAACCCATGCTGAACCCCTGGCGCTGGAGGCGGCACGCCGGGCTCTGGCGGATGCCGACCTGGCTGCAGAGCGGATTACCCACCTGGTCACGGTGAGCTGCACGGGGTTCCAGGCGCCGGGCTTCGATCTGGCCCTGATGGCCCAGCTGCCCCTCCACCCCGATGTGGAACGCACCCATGTGGGCTTCATGGGCTGCCACGGCGCGCTCAACGGCCTGCGGGTGGCGCGGGCCTTCGTGGAAGCCGATCCGAACGCCTGCGTGCTGCTCTGCGCCGTGGAGCTCTGCAGCCTGCACATGCACTACGGCTGGGATCCGGAGAAAGTGGTGGCCAACGCCCTCTTCGCCGACGGGGCCGGTGCGCTGGTGGCCACGGGGGCTGCCGGAGCGGCAGGGGCAGCCGCTGACGCCCCGCCGTTGCAGGTGCTGGCCTCCGGCTCCACCCTGATTCCGGGCAGCAGCGATCTGATGTCCTGGACCATCGCCGACCACGGCTTCGAGATGACCCTCTCCACAAAGGTGCCGGCGGCCGTGGCTACCCACCTGCGCCCCTGGCTGGAACGATGGCTCAGCTCCCGAGGGCAACCCCTCGCCGCCATCGGGTCCTGGGCCCTGCACCCTGGCGGGCCACGCCTCCTTGCGGCGGTCGCCACGGCGGTGGAGCTGGAGCCCCACCAGATCGCACCCTCGGCCGCCGTGCTGCACGAGTTCGGCAACATGTCGTCGGCCACGATCCTGTTCATCCTCGAGCGGCTGCGCCGCAGCAACGCTCCCCGCCCCTGGGTGGCCCTGGCCTTCGGGCCTGGCCTCACCGTGGAAGCCAGCCTGCTGGGCTGAGGCTGTGGCCGGGGGCCAAAGGCAGCTGGGGGGGCACAGGCGAGTCGTGAGGGTGCGCGAGCTGGGCGCGTCAGCGATCAGGACGGGTCAGCCATGTGGAGAAGGGACAGACGCAGCGTCGGGCATCGGGTCATCGGTAGGGAATTCACCCTTGGCACAACAAGGATGTGCCGCCCATCCACCGCTGAAAAAAGCAAACGAAGCCGATGAATACAACAGAGAGAGTAGAGAACCAAGCCAGATTCATCCTCTTCTCATTGACCTGATCGCAGAGTGAAGTCGATCTCTCAGACGGCAATGCCGAATTCTTGCATTGGCCAGCGAATCTCTGAGCACCATTGGCATCACTGGCATGACGTGCTCCTGACTTCGGGAAGCACCACATTGGGCCACCATGCTCTGCTCATGGCTCACTCAGCGTTCGTTGACAGGTCTTGGCTTGGCAACATGGCTTCCTTGGCAGCCTGCATGTCGCCATCTGCGGAGAGGGAGGTCACGCCGCTGCGCCGTTCGCGGCGGAAGTCCCACGGGCGGCTGAGGCCCCCCGGCACCTGCCAGATGCCGGCACGGCGCCGGATGGCTTGCTGCTCCGCCGCCAGGTAGGCCTTGGCGTCGCACTGGTTGAGGAAACGGCGGAACACGAAGGCGTGGCCGCTCTCCACCAGCGCCAGGTCGATGTTGGTGCCGGCCTGCGGCCTGCTGCTGGGAATGGCTGCACCATGAACAGTGAGCCCACCCCCCTGCCATGGCGCCGCCTCGCCCCCACCTGTTCAATGGCCGCGCCGGACCCGCCGCGGCCATTGAGCGCACAGCCCGCGCCCTGCTGGAGCGCATGAGCCCGGCGGAGAAGCTCGGCTGCCTCGATGGCGACACCCCGTTCTGGTCGGGGATGGCGGAGATCGCCACCCAGGACGCGTCTCACCGCCATCCATGGCCGGCTGGCGTGGTGCCCCGGCTGGGGATCGGCGGGCTGCACTTCGTCGATGGACCGCGTGGGGTGGTGCTCGAAGGCGGCGCCACCACCTTCCCGGTGCCGATCGCCCGTGGCGCCAGCTGGGATCCGGAGCTGGAGGAACGGATCGGCGTGGCGATCGGTCTTGAGGCCCGCTCGTTCGGCGCCAACTGGGTGGGAGCCGTGTGCGTGAACCTGTTGCGCCATCCCGGCTGGGGCCGCGCCCAGGAAACCTATGGCGAGGATCCGGTGCACGTGGGGGCCATGGGCGCCGCCCTGACCCGCGGACTGCAGCGCCACACCATCGCCTGCGTCAAACATTTCGCGCTCAACTCCATCGACGGCTGCCGCTTCCTGGTGGATGTGCAGGCCAGCCCGCGGGTGCTGCATGAGCTCTACCTGCCCCACTTCCGCGACTGCGTCGACGCTGGCGCCGGCTCGGTGATGAGCGCCTACAACAGCGTGAACGGCGAGTGGTGCGGCCAGCACCCGTTGCTGCTGCAGGCCATCCTCAAAGGCCGCTGGGGCTTCCGCGGGTTCGTGGTCACGGATTTCATCTTCGGGCTGCGCGATGGGCCGCGCGCCCTGCAGGCGGGCCTCGACCTGGAGATGCCCTTTCCGATGATCCTGGCGGGCAGCCTGGGGCCGGCAGCGGGCCACCCCCTCAGCGCCGCCCTGCAGGCGCGCATCGACGATGCGGTGCTGCGCCAGCTGCGGGTTCAACTCGCCGTGCCCGCCGGCCGCTACCCGGTCACACTGCGACGCTGCGCGGATCACCTGGCGCTGGCGCGGGAGGCGGCCACCAAGGCGATCGTGCTGCTGCGCAATGAGGGGCCGCTGCTGCCGCTGGCCGCCACTGGCTCGCTGGCGGTGATCGGCCGGCTGGCGGCGCAGCCCAACCTGGGCGACCGGGGCTCCTCCGACACCCGGCCCGCAGCCGGCAGTGTCGTGACACCGCTGGCGGGCCTGCGGGCGGCGGCTCCCGCCATGGACATCCGCCACGAGGAGGGGCGGAACCTGGCAGCCGCCGCCGCCTTGGCCGCCGCGAGCGATGCCGCCGTGGTGGTGGTGGGTCTGGATTGGCGCAACGAAGGCGAGCACATCCACCCGGGGGACATCGCCCCGGTGCTGGAGCAGGTGCCGCCCCCCGCCGCGCTGGTGCGCTGGCTGGGCTGGCGGCGGCTCAC
>NZ_JAGQBN010000009.1:0-133490 GCF_024345655.1 Synechococcus sp. Lug-A
CCCAGGCGGCACAGGCGGCCGCGGTGGCCCTGGCCAACGCCCAGGCCGCCCTCGGCGTCGTGCTGGAGAAGGCGGGCGACGGCGTCGATCCGCTCGCCGCCCGCCAGGCCGCCGGCACGGCCGCTGCGGCCCACCAGGCGGCCCAGTCCCTGGCCGAAGGCCTGCCGGCGCTGGAGCAGCAGACCACCGATCGGGAGCAGCAACGCCAGCAGCTGGCCAAGGCCATTGAGGCGGCCGCCACCGCGATCGCCCTGGAGAACCAGGCCGCCGCCGAGGCCAGCCAGCGGCAGCAGACCCTGGCGGAGCAGGTGGCGCGAGAGCTGGGGGAGGGCCTGGAGCCGGGCGTGGTGCTGCGGGCCTTCGGGCCCCTGGAGGCCGCCCTCCAGGCCCTGGTGGCCGGTGCGGGCGCCCACACCCGTGCCACCAGCGAGCTGGAGCAGGCGGCCCGGCGGCTGGCTCAGGAGCTGGCCGCCTCACCCTTCGCCACGGCGGAGGATGCCGCGGCGGCCCTGCAGGAGGAGAGCTGGCGCCTGAAGCTGGTCGAGCGGATCGCGGCCTACGAGGCGGCGGTGATCGAGCAGCGCAACCTCCTGGCCGCCCCCGATCTGGCCGATCTGCCGGAAGCCCGGCCCGACACCGCCGCCGCCGGCGAGGCCGTGGCCCGCCTGGATGGGGCACGCACCCGGGCCGTGGAGCGCCACAGCGAAGCCCGGGCCGCCCAGCGGGAGATCACCCGCCTCACCGCCGAACACCGCACCGGCACCACCGCCCTGGCGGCGAAGCAGGAGCGGGCCGAGCGGCTCAGTGCCGTGGCCAACCGTTGCCAGGGCAAGGCGGCCCCCTACATCTCCCTGCAGCGCTGGGTGCTCTCCGCCTACCTCGCCGACATCTGCGGCTACGCCAACCAGCGGCTCACCTTGATGACCTCTGGCCGCTACCAGCTCCGGCTCACCGATGAGGGCGGCCACGGCGGCCGCAACGCCGGGCTGGGCCTGCGCGTGCTGGATGCCTACACCGGCGAGGAGCGGGAGGTGAGCAGCCTCTCGGGCGGCGAAACCTTCCAGGCCTCCCTGGCCCTGGCCCTGGGCGTGGCCGACACGGTGCAGGCCCACGCCGGCGGCGTGCCTCTGGAGGCCCTGTTCATCGATGAAGGTTTCGGCAGCCTCGATCCCGACAACCTCCAGCTGGCGATGGACGAGCTCGACCGCTTGCGCGAGGGCGGCCGCATGATCGGCCTGATCAGCCACGTGAGCGCCCTGCGCGAGCGCATCCGCGGCGGCATCGAGGTGATCGCCGGCGACCGCGGCTCCACGCTGCGGCTGAGCAGCAGCGTCTAGAGCAGCCCTCGGTGGCGCACGAACAGCTGCACCATCGCCCAGGATCCCAGTGTCACCTTGATCGCCACCAGCACATTGAGCAGCGGGATCCAGCTGCCACCCGCCAGGCTGCCGAAGTCCCCGGGCGGTGGCGGCAGGCCACCGAGGGTGAGGGCGGCCAGCAGCACGAAGGCGATCACCGCCCCCTTCTCCCACAGGTCGGCGCGGTAGCGCCGGTAGAGACGATCGGACAGTTCCGCCGAGCCGCTGATCAGGGCCAGCCCGATCGCCGTGCCGCCGGCCACCCCCGCCGCAAAGCCGCCTCCGGGCGAGAGGTGGCCGCGCAGGGCCAGCTCCACACCGATCAGGGCGGCGATCGTGCCGCCCAGCTGGCAGAGCACCACTGAAGGAGCATCAGCAAGGGCGCGCACGCTTGGTTTGGCCGTTTCGCCGGCAAAGAGAAAGCGCACGCCGATCGACGCCAGCGTGAACACCACCACCTCGGTGACCGTGTCGTAGAGGCGGGTGTAGAGGATCACCCCCGACACCAGATTCGGCACGTTCGTCTGTTCGACGAGAGTGTTGATCAGCGGCACCAGATCGGCGGCCGGCGGCAGGGCCGAAGCCAGGGGGGAGAGGCAGAGGGCCGTGGCGGCCACCAGGTAGAGCCAGGTCATGGGGTTTCCGCCAGGTCGAGCGCGCCGCCGCTCTCGCGCCAGGCGCGATAGCCCTCCAGGGCCTGCAGGCGCTTCAGCAGCCGCGGGTTCGCCAGCACCAGCCGCTGGTCGGCTTCGAGGCGGCCGTGACAGCCATCGGCGGCAGCGAGGGCCGCCTCCGTCGGCGGCACCAGCCGCAGCCGCAGGCCGGCGGGCTCCAGCCAGGCCCGCAACAGCTGCTGGCACTGGGGCGACGGCGGCGCGCGATCGGGAAACGAGAGCCGCAGCGCCATCGAGGAACGCAGCGCCACGGCATAGAGGGTGGTGGAGAGCAGGGTGCCCACCAGCGCCTCGGTGATCGCCACGTCCGGCGCCCCCAGCAGGGCATAGAGCAAGGTGGCCACCGAACCGAGAATGCCCCGCAGCACCAGTGTCTGGTAGGGGTTGGACTGGCTCACCAGCAGCACGGCGGTGAGCGGCAGCAGGGCGGTGATCGGCAGGATCAGATCGAGCTGCCCCGCCAGATCGAACAGCGCGGTCATGGGGTGGTCTCCTCCTCCGTGGGGCGGCTGGGATGGGACGGCAGCGAGCAGGCGGCCAGCACGTAGCCGAAAATCGTGTTCCACACGATCAGGCCCACCAGCGCCAGGGTGAGCAGCGGCCATTGCGCGGGGATACGCAGCAGCAGGCCCAGCAGCATCAGCGACGATCCGAGCGTGTCGGCCACCGAAAGGGCGTGCAGTTTGCGCAGGTAGCTGTGCGTGCCCAGCAGCGGCCAGGTGCCCCAGAACCAGAGCACCAGGCCCGCGCCCAGCAGCAGCAGGCTGGCGTGATCCGCGAAGGAGTCGGGCCTCATCGCTCCACCTCCCGCAGCAGGTTGGCCAGCAGCAGCAGGCCGGCGTTGCCGGCGCTGAGCACGATCGCCCCCACCAGCCCCAGCATGCGGTCGTCGCGCAGCACCGACACCACCAGGATGATCAGCGCCACCTTCGACGAGACGCTGGAGAAGGCCGCCAGCCGGTCCCACACATCGGAGGGACGGCAGGCCACGGCGATCGGGATCAGCAGGGCCAGCACCATGCCCCACAGCAACACAGTCATCGGTCGGAGGCCTCCGCTCTGGCGGCAGGAAGAAGGGAGTGGATGCGGTAGCTCTGGCCGCCGTCTTCAAGGCCGAGCACGATCGTGAATGGGGTGAGCGTGATGCGGAACACATCGAGGAACACCAGCAGCGGCAGGGCCCGATCGGTGGCCGGTTCGCTGGTTTCGCGCTCCACCACCCCGGGCGCCACCATCAGCCGGAACGCCTCGGCGTAGGCCTGGGGAATCGCCAGCAGGCCGCGCACGGTGGCCTTCAGCAGCAGCCGCAACGGCAGCGGTCGCGAGCGGGCGCGGGGCAGCAGCAGGGCCACCACGAGCCCGATCAACAGGTTGAGCCGGCTGAGGTCACTGGTGAGCAGGCACCAGAGCGCCAGCCGGAAGGCGGTGCTCAGCAGCAGGGGCAGGAGACGTCTCATCGGTTCAGGATCACGAGCAGGCCCGCCCCCACCACGCCGATACCGCCGAGCAGGTCGGAGAGACCCTCCAGTTCAGGCAGCCGCAGCCGCTGCCGCAACCGCAGGCCCTCCCCTTCCAGCAGATGGTGCAAGCCCCAGCCGCCGAGCAGCACCAGGCCGGTCTTGGCCGCGGCACTGGCGGGCTTTTCCGTCCAAGGCAGGGCGACAGCGCCGATCACCACCAGCGCCAGCACCAGCAGGATCACACCCAGCGACCAGGCGGGTTCAGGGCTGTCTGCGCCGGCAGCACTGCCTGCGCCGGCCACACTGCTGCACGCCGGCCTGCGGATCAGCGGCGCGCCCCAGAAGCGGGCATAGGCCGCGGCCGTGCCCATGCTCAGCAGCGTCACGGTCACCTCCAGCGGCAGGGAAAGCCCAGCGGAGAGGCCCGCCTTGGCGGTGAAGCCGGCCAGCGGCGGCAGGCCCACGATCGAGAGCGAGCCGATGCACAGCGGCCACCACACCCCGGCAGGCAGGGGCCGCTCACGCCAGCCCTGCAGGGCGCGGTTGGGGAAGCGGCGCGCCACCAGGAACAGCGCCGCCTTGGCGGTGCCGTGGCTCAGGGCATAGAAGCCGCCGGCCACCGGCGAGAGCGCCACCAGCCCCATCTGCGAGAGGGTGCTCCAGGCCAGCAGGCGCTTGGCATCAGCGTCGGCGAGGGCGAACACCAGGCCCAGCACGGCGCTGGCCAGGCCGATGCCCGTGATCACCGGGCCCAGGGCCGGCACCCCGGAGCTGAAGCGCAGCAGCGGAGCGATGCCGGCGGTGACCACCACACCTGAGAGCAAGGCCGACACCTCCGCCGGCGCCTCGGCATGGGTGACGGGCAGCCACAGGCCGGAGAGGAACAGGCCGGATTTCATCAGCAGGCCCACCAGGATCAGGGCCAGGGCGGCGATGCTGGTGGTGCTCGCCACAGCCTCGAAGCGGAAGCTGCCGCGCTCCAGGTACACCAGGGCGGCTCCGATCAGAAACAGCGTCATCACGGTGTTGCCGATCAGCAGGTAGCGCAGGGCGACCCACAGCGAGCGATCGGAGCGGCTGATCAGGATCAGCAGGAAGGCGCTGATCCCCACCACTTCCAGCGTCACGTAGAGGCTGATCAGGTCGATCACCACAAAGGCGGTGCACAGGCCGCCGTGCAGCACCATCAGCAGCAGCAGGAAGGGGCCCGGCAGGGGGCGCCGCCAGCTGTCGATCACCACCGCGCTGCACACCAGGGCGTTGAGCAGCAGGAACGGCACGGCGAAGGCATCGGTGTTCAGGGCCACCCCGTAGGCGCCGAGCAGTTCGACGCTGCCGGGCAGGCCGCCGAGCTGAATTGCCACGGCCATCGCGGTGGTGGCCAGGCTGCAGAGCAGGGCCAGCCAACGGGCCAGCGGTGGCAGCACGGCCGCCAGGAAGGCGGCCAGGAACGGCAGCAGCAACCAGGCGATCACCATCGCCTTGGCGGAAAGCAGCGGCATCAAGGTGAGCGTCAGCCCCTGGATGAAGGTGAGCATCACCGCTGGCCACCGGTGTCGAAGCTGGCCAGATCCAGGCTGGGATCAATGCGCGAGAGGCGGGTGATCACCACCAGCAGCAACGCCTGAATCGAAAGGCCGATCACGATCGCGGTGAGAATCACTGCCTGGGGGATGGGGTCGGCCCAGGGCGTTCCCGGATCAATGGCTGCAGCGCCGCTGGCCGGCAGGATCGGGCTGCGCAGGCCGGAGCGGGCCCCCACCAGCACGAACAGGGCCACCACTGCTGAGCCCATCACGTCCATCGACAGGATCTTGAGAAACAGGTTGCGGCGCAGCAGCAAGCCCGCAAAACCTGCCAGCACCGCCCCCAGGATGAGCAGTTCAAGCAGACGAAAGGGAGCCATGGAGGCGGGGTCTTCCGGCGGTCTGCCGGGATTGTGTGGGCAGACGGTAGCCGTCGCTGCCGTGAACTGTCGGAACGCCCTGCGCAGGCCAGAGCAGGCGGCCTCGGCCTTGACCATTCCTGGCGCTCTCTGCTGTGCAGCGACTCCCCAGCTCCTGTAACCGGACGGTTGCGGCCTGACCGTCATCCTCTAGTATCACGATGTCGTTATAGCGTTGAACAATGCCGCTGGTGTTGACGCTCCCCGCCCCCTCCGCTGCTGCGCCTCCCCTGCCGCCAGCCCCCGAAGCACTGCCGGCCGCCCGGCAGCGTGTTCGCTGGCAGCGGCGCGGCCGCAGCCGGCCCTGGCCGCGGCTCTGGTCGGAGCGCAGCCGGTTGCTGGAACGGCAGCACAGCCGCATCGAGGCGCTGCTGGATCAGCTGATCGACGGCGAGGCCTCCACCGCCGGCTGCCGTCAGCTGGTGCGGGCCCTGGGTCTGCATCTGCGGCTGGAGGAGCGCTGGCTCGCCGAAGTGGGCTGCCTCTGCCCCGGCCATCGCTACAGCCACCGCCAGGCCGCCGAGCTCGCAGCCTGCACCCCCGCCGGCAGCGCCGAGCGGCTCGGCTGGCTGCTCGATCTGCAGGAGTGGTTCCACCTGCATCGCCATGGCGCCGATGCCGTCGCCTATGCCCGCGCCGCCGCCGCCCCTGTCCCCCTCTCGAGCGCCTCCCGATGACCGCCACCATCCGCCAGCCCGCCGCCGCTGCCACCCCGGCCGCCCCCCACCTGCGCGAAGACCTGCTGACGCCCCGCTTCTACACCACGGAGATCGACAAGGCCGCCCGCACCGACCTGGAGCAGCAGCGGCCTGCCTTCGAGGCGATGCTCGCCGAGATGGAGGCCGATCACAACCGCGACCACTTCGACCGCAAGGCCCCGCTCGACCGTCTGCGCGCTCTCAGCCCGGAAGCCAAGACCGCTTACGAGAGCTATCTGGTGCGGTCGTGCGTGTCGGAGTTCTCCGGTTTCCTGCTGTTCAAGGAGCTCTCCCGCCGCCTGTTCCAGGCCGAACGCCAGGAGCTGGGCCGCCTGTTCCAGCTGATGGCCCGCGATGAAGCCCGCCATGCCGGCTTCCTCAACCGGGCGCTGGTGGCGGAAGGGATCGAGCTCGATCTGCCCAAGCTGAGCACCAAGCGGCCGATCACCTGGTTCCCGCTCAGCTGGGTGCTCTATTCCGTGTTTCTGTCCGAAAAGATCGGCTATTGGCGTTACATCCTGATTGACCGCCATCTCAAGGCCAACCCAGACAACGCCTTTGCGCCGCTGTTCGATTTCTTCGAACCCTGGTGCCAGGACGAGAACCGCCACGGCGACATCTTCAACCTGCTGATCCGCTGCTGGCCCGGTCTGAAGCAGGGGCTGCGCGGCAAGTTGCTCAGCCGTTTCTTCCTCTGGTCGGTGTTTCTCACCCACAGCCTCACCGTGTGTGAGCGGGGCGATTTCTACCGCCTGCTGGGCATGGATCCCCGCCGCTTCGATGCCGAGGTGATGCGCCAGACCAACCGCACCGCCCGCCGCGCCTTCCCCTGGGTGTTCGACCTCGAGCAGAGCCGTTACCTGGAGCTGCGCGACCGCCTGGTCACCTGCTTCCAGCAGATGCAGGCGCTCAAGACGGAGCCGGGCGCACTGCTGCGCAGGCTGGGCCTGAAGCTGCGCTTCGCTGGGTTGCTGCTGCGTCAGTTCTGTCAGCCGATGGTGCCGGCGGAGGGGGCATGACCCACACACCCGCCGGCTTCGAGATCCCGCGCGTGTTCATCGGCTACGACCCGCGGGAACGGGTGGCGGTGAACGTGCTCGCCGATTCCTTTCAGGCCCGCTCCAGCCTGCCGCTGCTGATCGCTCAGGTGCGGCTCGATCAGCTGGCAGGGGTGTACCAGCGGGAGCGCGATCCGCGCCAGAGCACGGATTTCTCCTTCAGCCGCTTCCTGGTGCCCTGGCTGGCCGGTTACCAGGGCTGGGCCCTGTTCATCGATGCCGACATGCTCTGCCTGGCGGACCTCGCCGAGCTCTGGGCCCTGCGCGATGAACGCTATGCGGTGCAGGTGGTGAAGCACCAGCACGTGTGTGAGCAGGGGTTGAAGTTCCAGGGGATGCCCCAGACGCCCTACGGCCGCAAGAACTGGTCGTCGGTGATGCTCTTCAACTGCGCGCGTTGCACGGCGCTCACGCCGGAGCTGGTGAACAGCGCCTCGGGCCTGGAGCTGCACCAGTTCCACTGGCTGGCCGACGAGCAGATCGGCGCCCTGCCGCCCGAATGGAACGTGCTGGTGGGGGTGCAGCCCCTGCCGGCGTCCCCAAAGATCCTGCACTACACACTGGGCGGCCCCTGGTTCGACGACTGCCTGACCATGCCCGCCTCAGACCGCTGGCTGGCGGCCCGCGCCGCCATGAACGAACCGCTGCCGGTGGAGCTGGCGGCTGTTGTTCCGTCAAAGCCGGTGGCTGGTAGCCCCCCGGAGCCGCTGGCTGTTGTTGCGCCGGAGCCGGTCGGTGGCCGTTCCCCACAGCCGGCGGCTGTTGGTGCCCCCGAGGCGCAGCCTGTGGGCCATCACCCCCTTCCCGTTCCCATCACCTGAGGTCACCATGCCTGCTCCCGCGCTCACCCCTGCGTATCGCGATGCCTATGGGCGGATCAACGGTCTTGTGATCGTGGGTGAGGGCCTGGCCGATCACCATTTCCGCCAGTTGGCCCAGCTGCTGCCGGAAGACGGCGACGAGCTGCGGCGCCTGGCGGCGATGGAAGGCCGTCACGCCGTGGATTTCGTGGGCTGCGGCCGCCAGCTGGCGATTCGCCCCGATCTCCCCCTGGCGCGCCGCCTGTTCGCGCCGCTGCGCGCCCTGTTCAACGAGGCGTTCAGCACCACGGACACGGTGGGGGCTCTGGTGATCCAGTGCCTGATCGTGGAAAGCTTCGCCGTGGCCGCCTACCGCTGCTATCTGCCGGTGGCCGATGCCTACGCCGCACCGATCACGGCGGCGGTGCTGGCCGATGAGGCCGAACACCTCGACTACGGCGAGCGCCAGCTGGCGGCCCGCTTCCCGGCTGTGGCGGCGCCGATCAGCCGCTGGTGTGAGCGGGCGGTGCCCGTGGCGATGGCGATGTTGCGGGAGGTGCACGGCGACCTCGAAGCGATCGGCATCGATCCCAGCGCGCTGGTGGGGGAATTCATGGGCTGCCTGGGCACGGCGCTGGAGGCGGTCGGTTTCGCCCCACGCCAGGCCACGCGCCTGGCCGCACGCCTGGCGGCGGTGGCCTGCGGCTGAGTGCAGGGGCCTGAAGCTGAATCCAGTGGCCTGAGGCTGAGCGCGGTTGCCCTCGCCAGGGTCAGGAGTGTTGCCGCCGGGCCTGAGGCTGGCGGTCCTGACGCCGTTCCTGCTGGCCTTGCTGGTGGGCCTCCAGGCGGCAGAGGGCACGGAAGCGCAGCGCCATCAGCTCATCGAACAGGGGGTTGATCTGGCAGAGCGGCGGGATGTGCAGCACGGTGTGGCCCGCGATCACCACGGTGCGCTCGAACGGGCAGCGGGCAGGAATCAGCCGCACCAGCAGGCGGGCCAGCGGCAGGGAACGCGGGCCGATGCCATCGAGCCAGTGGCGGAGCCGATCGATCAGAACCCCTTGGCGGGGGCCCCGGAGCGGGCTGAGGGTCATGACGGAAGCCCTGGTCACCAGGGAGGAGTGAGGCGAAGACGGCGTGGGGCTGGCGGTCGGCGGAATCCGGGCGCGCGGGCCAGCGGCACCACCAGACCCTGAAGCGGCCCGGTGGCTCTGGCTGTCGCGTTGGACACCTCGGTGTGGAGGTCCTGAACGGAGACCTCAGAGCGTCACCGCCGCCAGCGGCGCCCGCGGCGGCAGCCCGCCGGCCCGGTTGTGCAGCTGCTGGGGGTCGAGGACGGCAGTGCTCACGCTGCCGCCGAAGCGCAGCTGCAACCAGGTGATCACCGCCGGATCAGCCGCCACCACTGCTTCCTGACCCGCGCCATGCTCCGGCAGCAGGGCCGCCAGCACCACCGGGCGCAGATACCACAGCTCCACGTTGGCGCCCTGCCGGTCGCGCCGCTCGGCGATCAGCTCCCGCAGCTGGCCGTCGTGGCTGAGCTGGCCGCTGGGAGCCAGCAGCAGCTGCAGCGGCCTTGCGCCGCAGACCTGGGGAGTGGAGGGGATGGCAGCCATGGGTGCTGAACGTTGCAACGAATCTGCAACGACGAAACAACGACATAACGGTAGCGCGATACCGTTAGCTGGTTCGGCCTCTGTCAGGCCCCGCCCCGGTTGCCTTCGCCATGACCACCACGCACCCCGCCGCGGCCTCCAGCCCCGCGCCCGCCTCCCCAACCGCTACCTCCCCGAGCGACCTCTCCGATCACGCCAGCCCCGCCGACCTGGCGGCCCGCAAGGGTTTCGGACCGCGGGTGCGCCGTCTGCATGGCCGCATCGGCGCCGCCCACCACCAGGCCGAAGGTATGGAGTTCTCACGCGCCCTGCTCGACGGCCAGGCCAGCCCGCTGCAGCTGGCAGCTCTGATCCGTGCACTGGGCCCCGGCTACGCCCTGATCGAGCAGCAGGGCCCTGAGCTGACCGCGGCCCTTGGTGCGATCGACTTCCCCTGGGCGGCGCTGGCCCGCAGTGCTGCCCTCGCCGCCGATGCGGCAGCCCTGGCGGCAGCGCCCGCCACGCCGCGCTCCGCCGCTGCCGCCCTCTGGCTCGAGCATCTGCAGGCCCTGGCCCAGCAGGCTCCGCACCGCTTTCTGGCCCACGTCTACGTGCGCTACGGCGGCGATCTCTCCGGCGGCCAACAGCTGGCCCAGCAGGCCAACGCCATCCTGGCGGCCCATGGCCTGCCGGCCGTGCGCTTCTGGGCCTTCGATCAGCCGCTGCCGGTGCTCAAGGCCGCCCTGCACGACGCCTTTGAGCAACTCGACCTGAGCGAGGCGGAAGAAGGTGAGCTGCTTGATGAAGCGGTGGTGGCCTTCCAGGACACCCAGCGCCTGCTGGCCGAACTGGGCGATCTGGGCGCCGCCTGAGCCCGACAGCTGGCGGTTGGATGTCGTGCCTCAGGCCCTCCCGCCGCGCCATCTGCCCCTGGCTGCTGCCTCTTCCCCTCTTTCCTCACTCTCTCCTGCGCGCCCCCCCGTCCCATGCCCACCACTGCTCCTGCCCGCCTCGAACCGCTGCAGCTGCTGCTGAAGCACGACAAGCCCGTGCCCCGCTACACCAGCTACCCCACGGCCGCCAGCTTCCACACCGGTGTGGGCCCTGGTGAGCTGGCGGCGCAGCTGGCCCGGCCGAGCAGCGAGCCCCTGTCGCTCTACGTGCACATCCCCTTCTGCCGCCATGCCTGCTGGTACTGCGGTTGCAACCGGATCACCACCCAGGCCGGCTCGAAGGTGGTGGGCCCCTACCTGCAGGCCCTGGGCCGTGAGCTGGCGCTGATCCAGCAGGCCTCGGGCCAGCGCCGGCGCCTCAGCCAGCTGCACTGGGGTGGCGGCACTCCCAATTACCTGAGCGTGAGCGAGCAGGCGGAGCTTTGGGCGCTGATCGCCCACCACTTCGATCTGGAGCCCGGCCTGGAAGCCTCGATCGAGGTGAATCCGGAATTCCTCAGCCGTGACGAGGTGCTGGGCCTGCGCCGCCTCGGGTTCAACCGCATCAGCTTCGGCATTCAGGACGCCGATCCAGAAGTGCAGGCGGCGGTGAACCGGATCGTGCCGCCCGATCAGCTGCGGCGGGCGATGGGCTGGATGCGGGAGGCGGGCTTCGAGAGCGTGAACGTGGATCTGATCTGCGGCCTGCCGCTGCAGACGCCTGACCGTTTCGCCGCCACGATCGCCCTCGTGGAGGAGCTGCGGCCCGATCGGGTGTCGTTGTTCAGCTTCGCCTACCTGCCCGAGCAACTGCCGCTGCAACGCAAGATCGCTGCTGATGATCTGCCCAGCCAGCGCGAGCGGGTGCAGATGCTGCAGGGCGCCTATGACGCCTTTACCAGCCACGGCTATGACGCCATCGGCATGGACCATTTCGCCCTGGCGGAGGACAGCCTGGCCGTGGCGGCCCGGGCTGGCCGCCTGCATCGCAATTTCCAGGGCTACACCACCGGTGGAGAGCTCGACCTGCTGGCGATCGGCGTCACGGCGATCAGCCAGTACCCCACCCTGTTCAGCCAGAACCAGCGGGATCTCCGGGCCTATCTGAAGGCGCTGGACGCCGGCGTGTTGCCGGTGGAGAGGGGGCTGGTGGTGGAGGATCCTGACGAACTGCTCAGGCGTCGCATCATTCAGCGCTTGATGTGCGATTTTCGCGTCGATTTTGCCCACCTTGGCGGCGCAGATCAGACCGGCCAAGCTATAAACGCCCAGGCTGGAGCAGAACCGCTCAACGGCCCCCAGCGGTTCGCGGCAGAATGGGCTGACCTGCAGGCCCTGGAGGCCGACGGCCTGCTGCAGCTGGAGTCCAATGGCTTCCGCGTCAGCACGGAAGGACGCTGGTTGATCCGCACGATCGCTGCGGTGTTTGATCCCCGCCAGCGACTGAAGGCCAGCGGGTCGCGGTTGGTCTGAGGCGACGAATCAGGCGGCCTGCAGGTGCTCAAGCTGCTGCTCAAGCCGTTCCCGCAGGCGGCCCATCACCAACATGCAGAGATCGTCCACCAGCGGCTCGTCGGCGGTGTAGATCAAGCGGGTGCCCTCCCGCTCACAGCGCACCAGCCCCGCCCGCTGCAACTGGCTCAGCTGGCGGCTGATGTGGGATTGGCTGAAGCCGGTAGAGGCAATCAGGGCGGCCACATCCTGGGGGCCCGTCTTCAACAGACAGAGCAATTGCAGCCGCGCCGGCTCACTCAGGAGGCGAAAGAACTGGCTGAGTTCTTCCAGAAGCTGGGGGGTTGGAACTAGCCCATCGGCCGCAGCACTCATTACGCAAAATACCTAGCAACGCCAACCATCATGCCGTCATGTTTGCCGTTTTGGCGTGGGTGACGCACCTTTTGAGTGCGTGAGAACAGGACCAAGAACTGAAGAATCCGATCGTCATGCACATCCTGTCGCATGTTGACACTTATGCGGAAAAGGGCATAACAGCTTTAATCAGATAGGGTTGACAGCGTCTTTGCGGCATCGCCCACCTGCAGGCGGAGGCGGAGATGCCCGGAAACCTGGTGCACGCCTGAGCCTTGGCCTGCACACCGCATCAGCGCCAGTCGAGCCAGGGGAGTGAGGGCACGATCGCCGGCGTGCGCTCCCGGTAGGCGGGATAGTCGGGATGGGTGGCGCACAGGGCGCGTTCCTCACGCCGGGCCTTGCCCCCCAGCACGGCGGCCAGGCCCAGCAGCAGCAACAGGTGCAGCAGGCTGCCCAGGGCGATCACCATCCCCAGCGAGCAGAGCAACACTGCCTGGTACAGCGGATGGCGGCAGCGGCCGTAGGGCCCGGCCGTCACCAGGGCGCTACCGGGCATCGGTTCGGGCAGCGGCGTGAGGCTGTCGCCCAGCTTCAGGAACGCCTGCAGGGCCAGCCCCAGCCCCACGACCAACAGGGCCAGGCCCACCAGCTGCAAGGGCAGCGGCCAGTCGATGCCAAGGCGGCTTGGCGCTGGCGTGGCCGGCAGCAGATGGGCGGCGATCAGCAGCAGCTGGGCCGCCAGCCACCATTCACCACGGCGGTTGTCACCCCAGCCGCTCCAGCTGAACCCCCAGCGCTGCAGACGTTCGTTCAGCTTGCTGAGCACTGGAGGGCTTGGCGCTTCCCTCCAGTGTGGGCTTCAGATGCCGAAGTGGCGGCAGATCAGCCAGGGCATCGTCACGGCCAGGGTGAGGGTGAGTGGCAGGCCGTAGAGGGTCATGTCGAGAAAGCGGTAGCGGCCGGGGCCGAACACCATCAGGTTGGTCTGATAGCCGATCGGCGTGAGGAAACTCTGACTGGCGGCGAACATCACGGCGAAGATGAAGGCCATCGGCGGCAGATCCAGTCCTTTGGCTACCTCGGTGGCGATCGGGATGAGCAGAACCACGGTGGCTCCGTTGCTGAGGGCCTCCGTGAAAATCTGCGCGAGCACCGTCACCGACAGCAGCACCAGATAGGGCGACCAACCCTGCATCGAGCGCAACAAATCGGTGGCGAGCGCCTCGGCCAGCCCGGTGGATTGCATCGCCACGCTGAAGCTGGTGAGCGAGCCCAGCAGCAGGATCACATCCCAGCGGATCGAGCGTTGCAGCTCTCCGGGACGCAGGCAGCCGGTGGCCACCATCGCCACCACCGCCAGTAGTACCGCCGCCATCAGCGGCAGCAGCTTGAACATCGGCAACAGGATCACCAGTGCCGAAATCACCACCGCCACCCACTTTCGGCTGGTGGTGGGCAGGTCTTTCTCCAGTTCGTCGAGCAGCACCAGGTCGTTATTGGCCTGCATGCCGCGGATCGCATCGAGCGGGGCTTGCAGCAGCAGGACGTCGCCAGCCTGTAATTGCACGCGCCCCAGCAGCTCGCGCAGCACCTGGTTACCGCGTCGCACCGCCAGCAGGGTGGCGTTGTAGCGCTGGCGGAAGCGCAGATCCCGCACGCTGGAGCCCACGATCGTGGAACCCGTTGGCAACAGCACCTCCACCACGCGCTGGGGGGAGCTGCTGGAGGATTCGGCCGGTTCCTGAACGCCGTCGTCGAGGTCGGTGATCGGCGCCAGGGTCACGGTGTGCTCCTGCTGCAGGCGCAGCAGGTTGTCGCGGTTGCAGCGCAGCATCAGCCGGTCGCCGGCCTGCAGCACCTGATCCGCCAGCGGGGCAGTGAAGCTTTCACTGCCCCGGTGCAGCTCCAGCACGTCAACATCGAAACGGCGCTGCAGCCGGCTGTTGTGCAGGGACTGCCCAATCAGTTCCGACTCCATCGGAATCAGCACGTCGGTGAAGTAGCCCTCGCGCGCCATGGTGCCGAGTAGGTCGTCGCCATCAAGACCCCGATCGGGGAGCATTCGTTCGGAGAAGAACAGCACGTAGGCCGAGCCGATCAGCCAGACCGGAATCCCGATCGCCGTGAAACTGAACAGCTCCAGTGAGCCATAGCCCAGCTGGCGGCTGACATCGCTGGCCAGAAGGTTGGTTGAGGTGCCGAGCAGGGAGATGGTGCCCCCCAGCACCGTGGCAAAGGACAGGGGCAGCAGCACTTTTGAGGGGGAGATGCCGCGACGGTGGCACCAGCCCTCCAGCACCGGCAGGAGCGTGGCAACGATCGGTGTGTTGGGCACGAACGCCGAGAGAGGGGCCACCACGCCCACCATGAGCGCGATCATGCGCTTCGGGCTGCGCACCGCATCGGAGCCGATCAAGGCCCGCAGGCGATCGAGGCCACCGCTGCGGAACAACCCCGCTGACACGGCAAACAGGCCCATCAAGGTGATCAGGGCAGGGCTGCCGAATCCCTGAACGGCCTCATCGGGTTTGAGCACCTTGAAGGTCACCAACAGAGCGGCCGCCAGCAGACCGGTCACCTCCGGCGCCAGCCAGCCGGTGATGAACAGCAGGATCGCGCCGGCGAAAATCAGCAGCGTGATCAAACCAGCCGGCTCTGAGGCAACGGTGAGAAAGGCGCTCATGGCTCAGACCTCCATGCCATGCCGTTGGTTACCGCTGCGCCAGGTCTGATTGCGAACCAAGGCGCCCATGCGGCCGCATGGGCCAGGAATGGCGATGCTGACAACGGCGACGCGAGTGATGACGATGGCCGAGTCAAGCACCCCTGATCGCAGACTGCTGATCCCAGCGCATCCCTTGCCCCCACTTTCATTTCCGGCTGATCGGCCCCCCGCCGTGGACCAGGCCATGCGCCTGCGCTGGTTATGGCTGGCTTGGCTGTTGGCCATGCTGTTTCATGTCGACCTGGGGCTGATGCCCCTGTTCCATGGTCAGTCGCCGGAAATCGAGAGCCAGGTGCCGGTGGCGATGCTGCCGCTGCTGTTCGGCGCCATGCTCGGCTACTTCCTGGTACCACTCGCCTGCCTGGTCACCATCGCCTATGCCGCCAGTGATCCGGGCCATCCCGCCCGCTGGCGGCCATGGCGGCGGCTGCACTTCTGGATCAGCGTGGTGTACACCATCTCAAACCTGCCGCACCTGATCGCCGATATCCTCGTGCCCGATTCACGCCCCGATCAGGTGGCGCTGATGGTGGTGCTGGTGCTGATCGGCCTGCTGATCAACCGTGAGGGCTGGGCCTGGTGGCGGGAAGCCTCCCGCATCGCCGGCCCAGCTGCCGCTCAGCGGCCCGCGATCGCCAGCCCGGCCTCGTCGAACACGCCTTCGAACAACACGGAGCTGAGGTAGCGCTCGCCGGAATCGGGCAGCACCACCACGATCGTTTTGCCGGCGTAGGCCTCTTCTGCAGCAAGGCGCAGGGCAGCCACCGTGGCGGCACCGCAGGAGATGCCGGCCAGGATTCCCTCCTCGCGCATCAGCCGCCGGGCCATCGCCACCGCCTCCTGATCACTCACTGTCTCCACCCGGTCCACCAGTTCCACGTCCAGGTTGTCCGGCACGAAGCCGGCGCCGATGCCCTGGATCTTGTGGGGGCCGGGCTGGATCGGCTGGCCTGCTTTGGTCTGGCTGATCACCGGGCTGTTCACTGGCTCCACCGCCACCGACACCAGCGGCTTGCCCAGGGTGTTCTTGATGTAGCGGCTCACGCCGGTGATCGTGCCGCCCGTTCCCACACCGGCCACCAGCACATCGATGGCGCCATCGGTGTCGGCCCAGATCTCCGGCCCGGTGGTGTCGTGGTGGATCTGGGGGTTGGCCGGGTTGGCGAACTGCTGCAGCAGCACGTAGCGGTCGGGGTTGGAGGCGGCGATCTCGCGGGCCCGTCCCACGGCCCCGGTCATGCCGAGCCGGCCCTCGGTGAGTTCGAGCTTGGCGCCGTAGGCCGCCAGCAGCTTGCGCCGCTCAAGGCTCATCGTTTCCGGCATCGTGAGCGTGAGCGGAATGCCGCGGGACGCCGCCACGAAGGCCAGGGCGATGCCGGTGTTGCCGCTGGTGGGCTCGATCAGCTCCTTGCCGGCTCCCAGCAGGCCATCTTTCTCCGCTTGCCAGATCATGGCGGCGCCGATGCGGCACTTCACCGAATAGGCGGGGTTGCGGCCCTCGATCTTGGCCAGCACGGTGGCCTTGCAGTCACCCACCACCCGGTTGAGCCGCACCATTGGCGTGCGCCCGATGCTGAAGCTGCTGTCGGCGAAGATCGTGGTCATCGGAACATCAGTTGGCTAAGAGCAGCCTGGCAGCAACAGGGCCACCTGGCTCGAAGGCTGTGCGTCCTCGCTTAGAGCTGCCGCGCAGCCCGCGCCCAAGCCTCCGAGCTGCAAGGCCAGCGCGGCCTGGAGGTCTCCCGGATGAGGCGGAACCCACGCCAAAGCGGTGAATGGTTTCCACACGTTTGTCAAGTTCTGGCACGACACAGCCCCGGCCCCGCGGCCCCTTAGTTTCGCCATTGCAAAGGAAGGGAAACTGGGCGGCGGCATGGGTTTCGCGGCGCTGCGTGCCGGTGGTCCGGTGATGGTTCCCCTGCTGCTGCTCTCGATCGTGGTGCTGGCGATCGGCGTGGAGCGGCTGCGCTACTGGCAGCGCTGGGGTCTCAGTTCCACCCGCCAGGAGCGCCTCCTGCTCGACACCCTTTCGGCCACGCCCGCAGGCGCCAGCCGCCAGCAACGGGAAGGCCTTGAGCTGGCCCAGCTGGAGCTGGCCATGGCCCAGGGTGAGCCCGTGCTTGAAGCCGCCACCTTGATCGGCCCCCTGCTGGGCCTGATCGGCACCGTCAGCGGTCTGATGCGTGTGCTCGCCGAGCTCGGCCCCGACCTCACCCTGCCCAGCGGCGCCAGCGTGCAGGGTTACGGCGAGGTGTTGGTCAGCACCTGGCTGGGCCTGGTGGTCGCCCTGATCGCTGCGGTGCTGCTGCGCACCAATCAGGGCTTGCGGCAATGGCAACGCAGTCGTCTGGAGCTGGCCTGCCTGCGCGCTGCGGCCGAGGCCCCATGACCTTCCGCCTCCTGGCACTCACCGGTCTCAACCTGATCGCCCTCACCGCCGTGGCTGCCCTGCCCGTTGTGCTGCGGCAGCCGGAGCCGCGCCATCGCGCCACCGCCTCTCAGGGCCTTCAGCCCCACTGGTTTCTGGTGCGCGCTGCCAGCGGCAGCTGGTACCTCGATGGCGCCGCGATCAGTGAAGTGGCGCTGGTGGCTCAGCTGCGTAGCGCCACCAACCCAGAGGGTGTGCGTTTTCTGCCCTCCGATGCCCGCTCCAGCAGGCAGGTGAGCAGCGACCTGGCCTGGCTGCGTCGCCACAGCCGCCAGCCGGTGTGGATCGACCGTCTGCCGGGCCCACTGTGAGACCAGCAGAGCGCGCCAACCCCTTCTCGGGGCTTTCACCAGCCCTGGCGGTGCGGCGGATCGGCACGGCCGGCCCGATCACGGCCGGTGAGCAGGGCCTCTGGCTGGCGCTGCTTGGGGCGGCCCTCGGCCTGTTCAGCATGGCGCTGCTTCTTCTGCCTCAGCAGCTCGCCCAGGCGCCCGCCCACCGCGGCCTGGTGGTGCTGCACCTGGAGGCCGATGGGCGGCTGCGCCTCTGGAACCGCACGGTCAACCCGGGCCAGTTGCCCGCCCTGCTGCAGGAGGCCCGCCGCATCAACGCGCAGGCCCGCGTGCGGCTGATTCCCTCCCCCACCACCTCCTGGGGATTGGTGCAGCGATTTCTTCCCCTGCTCGATGCCAGTGCGCTTCCCTTTGACGTTCAACTTCCCTCCCCGTCCCAAGCCCCTGCCTCCTGACGGCCGGCCCCCTGCCGCAGGCCACAGCCTCCAGCTGCCCGCCTGGGCGCGGGCGGGCGCCAACCGGCGCTGGCTGGCGGCGATCGGCACCTCCCGCTGGCTGCTGCCGGTGGGTATCGCCGTGGGAGCCCATGCCCTCTGGCTCTCCAGCAGCAACCTGACGGTGCGTCCCCGCCCACCGGCCCCGCGCCTGCCGGTGACCGACAACACCCCGGAGCTGCTGCGCTTCAGCAGTGGTGCCCGTCAGCCCGTGGCGCTGGCAGCCAGCTTGAGCACGATCGATCTGCCCTTCGGCAACAGCCTGCCACTGCCGCCGCCGCCGCCGCTCGAGGCCGGCCCAACCACCCCGCGCCGTTCCGCCACTCCGGTGCTGCCGGCTTCCCGCATCGCTGCAGGCAGCGCTGGCCGCGGCGGCCTGGCCTGGGGGGTCCCGCCGGCTGCCTCCGCCGGCCTTCCGGCCAGCGCCGCCTCCGCCCTGGAACTTGTCGCCCAGCTGCAGAGCAAGGCCGGGGCGGCCGCCGCGCCAACTGCTGTTGGTTCAAACGCCGCGGCCGCAGACGCAGCCGCCCCGCCGGCGGGAGCGGAACGCCCGGCCATGGACGAGGGCCAGAAGGCTGCCAGCGCCGCCCTGGCCAGGCGTCACCTACGGCTTGGTGCCAACGCCGATCGCCCCTACCGGCTGCTCTGGGACACCGGCGCGATGGCCAGCAACAGGCCCGAGAGCCTGACCGACCTGCCTCAGGGGGTGGAACTGCGCCGCCTGCCCCTGGCGGCTGCCCAGGCCATGGGCCTCAGCCAGCCGCACGCTGTGTCGGTGCACTCCCCCGCAGGTCTGCTGTTGCTGTGGGTGCAGGGCGACCAACTCTGGTTGATCCGCCAACCTGCCGGACCCACCAGGACAGCCGCTTAAGGGCTGCTATCCCGCCTGATCACTCGTGGGTGCACCCTCAGTTCTGGCGAGTACTGGCTGAGCTCTGCGGCAGCTCCGCCCGGCCTCAGCCGGGCAGGCGACGTGTCTGGCGCCAGTGGCTCATGGATTGCCAGCCCAGCAGCACGATCAGGGCAGGAATCAAGGCCATCAGGGTGAAGCGCTCGATCGGGCCGTCGAGGCCGGGGAAGGTGTAGGGGAGGATCTGCTCGACCAGATAGAGGCCGTACAGGCCAATCAGGATGCCGCCCTCCAGGCGGGTGATCACCCCGCCGCTGAAGAAGATCGGCAGGCAGGCCACGGTGGTGGCCACCATGATCGGCAGGTCGCGGTGAACGATCACCGGATCCACGCTCAGGCCGCGGCTTCCGGAGATGAAGGCACAGAGCCCGAGGATCACCAGCTGGTTCAGCAGGTTGCTGCCGATCACGTTGCCGATGGCCAGATCGGCCTTGCCGCGGAAAGCCGCCACGATCGAGGTGACAAGCTCCGGCATGGAGGTGCCGGCCGCCACGATCGTGAGGCCGATCAGGGTTTCGCTCACCCCCAGGCTCAGGGCAATGGCCGTGGCCCCTTTGACCAGGATCTGAGAGCCCCAGACCAGCAGCCCCAGGCCGGCGGCGAGCTTGATGAAGGCGGGAAGGTAGCCACCCTTGGCCTCATCGGCATCGATGTCGCTGTCTGCATCGCCGTCCTCCTTGGCGGAGCGGATCTCCCAGATGGTGTTGATCACCAGGGCGGTGAGCAGGGCGAAACCCGCCTGCCAGGTCATGCGCCCAGGCGAGGCCATGCCCCACACCGCCATCGACACCGCCAGCAGGATCGGCACATCGCGCCGGATCAGACGGCTGTGCACCCGCAGCGGCAGGATCAAGGCGCTGCAACCAAGCACCACCAGCACGTTGAAGATGTTGCTGCCGACGATGTTGCTGACGGCAATGTCGTCGGCGCCCTGGAGGGTGGAGAGCACGCTCACGAACAGTTCCGGAGCGCTGGTGCCCATGGCCACCACCGTGAGGCCGATCACCAGCTGAGGAATGCCGAGCAGCAGGGCGAGCGCCACCGACCCCTGCACGAACAGCTCGCCACCGCCGAACAGCAGCAGGATGCCCACGATGATTTCGACGACGCTGAGCACTGAGGACACCGGTTGAGGGCGCAATTATGACCTGCGGCCCCTGCCGAATCCGGACACCCTTCGTACGGTGACGGTTCAGAGGCAAGGCGAACCCGCGTGGGCATCACCAACCGGATCAGCCTTCAGAACGTCCGCGGTGACGTGTTCGGCGGCGTCACCGCTGCGGTGATCGCCCTGCCGATGGCGCTCGCCTTCGGGGTGGCCTCGGGCGCAGGGGCCGCCTCAGGCCTGTGGGGTGCCGTGCTGGTGGGCTTCTTCGCCGCCCTGTTCGGTGGCACCCCCACCCTGATTTCCGAGCCCACCGGCCCGATGACAGTGGTGATGACCACGGTGATCGCCACCTTCACGGCGGCCCATCCCGATGACGGGTTGGCGATGGCCTTCACCGTGGTGATCCTGGCGGGCCTGTTCCAGATCCTGTTCGGGGTGCTGAAGCTGGGCCGCTACATCACGATGATGCCTTACACCGTGATCTCGGGATTCATGTCCGGGATCGGCATCATCCTGATCATTCTTCAGGTGGGCCCCTTCCTTGGTCAGGCGATTCCCGCCGGCGGCGTGCTCGGCACCCTGGAGTCCGTCCCCCTGCTGCTGGGTCAGATCCAGCCGGTGGAAACGTTCCTGGCCGCTCTCACCGTGGCGATCATCTGGTTCACGCCGGCCCGCTTCAAGAAGCTGGTGCCGCCCCAGCTGCTGGCGCTGGTGGCGGGCACGCTGATCTCGCTGGTGGCTTTCGGTGATGCCGACATCCGCCGCATCGGCGCGATCCCCTCCGGCCTGCCGCCGCTGCAGCTGCCCAGTTTCTATCCCGGTGAACTCCAGCGGATGGTGTTCTACGGGGCCGTGCTGGGCATGCTCGGTTGCATCGACGCCCTGCTCACCTCGATGGTGGCCGACAGCCTCACCCGCACCGAGCACGACTCCAACAAGGAACTCTTCGGTCAGGGCCTGGGCAACGTGATGTCCGGCCTGTTCGGTGGCATCGCCGGTGCCGGCGCCACCATGGGCACGGTGGTGAACATTCAGGCGGGCGGCCGCAGTGCGCTCTCGGGCCTCACCCGCGCGATCGTGCTGATGGTGGTGATCCTGGGGGCCTCGGGCCTGGCCGCCTCGATCCCGATGGCGGTGCTGGCCGGCATCGCCCTCAAGGTGGGCATCGACATCATCGACTGGGGCTTCCTCAAGCGCGCCCACCTGCTCTCGGTGAAGGGCGCCGCAATCATGTACGGGGTGATCCTGCTCACCGTGCTGGTGGATCTGATGGTGGCGGTGGGCATCGGCGTGTTCGTGGCCAACTTCCTCACCATCGAGCGCATGAACGCCCTGCAATCCAGGGGTGTGAAGGCGATCAGCACCGGCGACGGCGAGCTTGATCTCACCCCGGAGGAGAAGGTGCTGCTGGATCAGGGCGAAGGCAAGGTGCTGCTTTTCCAGCTCAACGGCGCCATGATCTTCGGCGTGGCCAAGGCGATCGCCCGCGAGCACAACGCGATCACCGACTGCCAGAGCATCGTCTTCGATCTGGGCTCCGTGTCCCATCTGGGCGTGACCGCGGCACTGGCCCTCGAAAACGCCGTGGAAGAGGCGGTGGAGAAGGGGCGCAACGTCTATGTGGTGGGAGCGCATGGCACCACCCGTCAACGGCTCGAGCGGCTCCGGATGTTCAAGCTGCTGGATGCCGCCCACACCGAGATCAGCCGCCACGAGGCCCTGCAGGCGGCCGTCGGCCTGCGCAGCGTCGTCGGCTGATCCAGGCGTCGAGGCGAAGCCGAGCCTGCTCTCTGGCCAGCGCCATCATCAGCAACGATCAGCCGAGGAAGCTGAGGCCTGAGCCCGCAGCCGCGCCCTTTTCGCCTCACCCTCTAGGAGGCCCCTTGCCGCTCTGACCCGCGGGCGGGCCTGGCCGGGGCGGAGGGGGCAACGTCCCCTTGATCGGCGCCTCGCCAACCTGGTGGGAGCCGGCATCGCCAGGCAGCAGGACGCGCTGCTCCCCTTCGGCTACTGGCTGCGTTTCGGAGTTCCCACCCTGGTGGTGCAGCTGGGGCGGCGGTGCTGCGGCTCGCGGCCTTCGCTGCCTTCACCTTCTGTTAACCCGCTAAGTACAAATACGGATTCTGTGCATGGATCTACCGATGCTCGGATCCACGGAGCCTTCCATCCAGGCCTCCAAGGATCAGCCGGCCCACTGATCACGCTTGCTTGGGGCAGCCATTGGCAATACCTCTTCATCCATCCCCCAAACGCCATCGGCCTATCCCTATTGTTCGCGATCATCCCGGAAGCCACGCGATCAGATGACCGTCCCCCCGCCCGAGACGGCCTCCTTTGCAACGTCCGTCCTTGAGACGGCCTTCCTGATTCCGCTTTATCCCTTGCTGGGAGCGTTCTTCTCCCTGCTGTGGGTGCCCGGGCTCATCTCCCGCACCGGCCCACGCCCCGCCGGCTACATCAACCTCCTGTTCAACCTGGTGGCGTTCCTGCACAGCCTCGCGGCCTGGATCGCTTTCAGCGGCACCCCGCTCACCCGCAGCTGGCCCTGGCTGGATACCGCTGGCCTCTCGATTCGCTTCGACGCCACGATCAACACGCCGGTGCTGATCGCCATGACCATGATCTGCGGCATCCATGTTCTGGCTCAGGTGTATGCGATCGGTTATCTGGAGATGGACTGGGGTTGGCCCCGTTTCTTCGGCTGCCTGAGTGTGTTTGAGGCCGGATTGTGCGCACTTGTGCTCACCGATTCGCTCTTCTTCGCCTATGTGGTGCTGGAGCTGCTCACACTTGGCACCTATCTGGTGGTGGGCACCTGGTTCAACCAGTCGCTGGTGGTGAAGGGGGCGCGCGATGCCTTCCTCACCAAGCGGGTAGGCGATCTGGTGCTGCTGGCCGGCCTGGTGGCGCTGCTGCCGGTGGCCGGCAGCTGGAACATCAACGCCCTGAATGCCTGGGCCGAACAGGCCACCCCCAGCCCCGGCCTCACCTTGATCCTGCTGGCCCTGATCGCCGGCCCGATGGGCAAATGCGCCCAGATCCCGCTGCACCTCTGGCTCGACGAGGCCATGGAAGGCCCCTTCCCCTCCACGGTGCTGCGCAACTCCGTGGTGGTGCTGGGCGGGGCCTGGGTGCTGCTGCGCCTTGAGCCGCTGCTCTCGGTGAGCCCCACCGTGCAGGCCGTGCTGGTGGTCGTGGGCGGCACCACCGCCCTGGTGGGCGCCCTGATCGCCCTGGCCCAGATCGATATCAAGCGGGCCGTTTCCTTTCTGGTCAGCAGCTGGCTGGGGCTGCTGTTCCTGGCCGTGGGCGCCGGTGCCGGAGACACCGCCTGGCGCATGCTGCTGGTGTATCCGCTGCCGATGGCCCTGGTGCTGCTGGCCCTGGGCACGGTGGTGTCGAGCAACGTCAGCCAGGACCTCACCCAGCTGGGTGGCCTCTGGTCGCGCCGCCCCTTGATGGGCATCGCCTTCCTGGTGGGTGGCGCCGGCCTGGTGGGGCTGCCGCCGCTGGCCGGTTTCGGCGCCCTGCGCGCCATGACCGCCAGCCTCTCGGACAGCCAGGCCCCGCTGCTGCTCACCGCCGTGGTGCTGCTCACCAATGGCCTGATCAGCGCCGCACTGGTGCGGATCTTCGGGCTGATCTGGGGCGGCAAGCCCTCGGTGTTCACCAAGCGCTCCGCCGAAGTGCTGTGGCTGATGGTGCTGCCGGCGATGGTGGCCACCGGCCTGGTGCTGCACCTGCCGATCCTGATCAACCGCGCCGGCATTGGCGCGGAGTGGGGTCCGATGGCGCTGCCGCTGCTCGCCTCCACGCTGCTGGGAATCACGGCCGGGTCGGTGCTCTATCTCTTCTCCACCGAGCACCTGCCCAAGCTGTCCGGACCATTGGCCGGGCTGCAGGAATGGCTGGCCGCCGACCTGCACACTGAAGGCCTCTACCGCCGCACCGTGGTGGGTCTGGTGGTGGCGCTGGCGGCCACCAGCAGCTGGGTCGACCGCATCCTGGTGGACGGCTTCAGCAACCGCAGCGGCGACCTGGCCCTGGAGGGGGCGCGCCGCCTCAGCCTCAGCACCACCGGCCGGGTGCAGGCCTATGCCTTCACCGTGCTGGTGGGGGTGGTGTTGATGGGGCTGTGGATCCTCACCCGCCACACGCCCGCCTTCCTCTCCCTCTGAAGCAGACCACCGAGACCTCCCATGCTGCTCACCCTTCTGCTGCTTCCCCTGGCGGCTGTACTGCTGCTCTGTCTCGCCCCCTTGCCGGGGCCCTGGCCCCGTCGCGTGGCGGTGTTCGCTCCGGCGGTGCAACTGCTGATGCTGCTGTGGCTGGCGGGCCACCCGGTGCCGGAACTCCGCCAGGTCTGGCTGCCCCAGCTTGGTCTGGAGCTTCACCTGGGCCTGGATGGCCTGTCGCTGCCGCTGGCCGGCCTCACGGCTCTTCTTTCCTTCATGGCGGTGTTCGCCACGCCGATCAGCCAGCCGCGGCGGCGCTTCTTCTACGCCATGGTGCTGGCCACCAACGTGGGCCTCACCGGTGCCTTCCTGGCCTGCAACGGCCTGCTGTTCGTGCTGGCCTACGAAATCACGCTGATCCCCACCACGCTGCTGGTGGCGGTGTGGGGCGGCGAGCGGCGTGCCACCGCTGCGATCCGCTATCTGATGTATGGCGCGGTGTCGGGGATGGCCCTGCTGGCGGGCGTGCTGGCCCTGGCCCTGCTCAACCGCAATGGCTTCAGCTTCGCCTACGCCGACATGGCCCAGGCGGTGCTGCCGGAGGGGGCGGAGCGCTGGATCCTGGCCCTGCTGCTGCTCGCCTTCGGCCTCAAGATGCCGATCTTTCCGCTGCACGGCTGGCAGCCGCTCACCTACAGCCAGGCCTCCACGCCCGTGGCCATGCAGCTGGCCGGGGTGGTCTCGAAGCTGGGGGCCTATGGCCTGCTGCGCTTCGGCATCGGCATGCTGGGCGACACCTGGGCCGAGTGGTCGCCGTGGATTGCCGTGGTCGGCATGGTCAGCGCCTTGTATGGGGCCCTCAACGCGATCGCCCAGACGGACATGCGCCGCCTGGTGGCCTTCAGTGCCCTGGGCCACATGGGCCTGCTGGTGCTGGCCCTGGCCGCCGCCACGCCGTTGAGCCTGCAGGGGGCGATCGCCCAGATCCTCGCCCAGGGCATGATCGTGGCCCTGCTGTTCTGCCTGGTCGGCAAGATCGAGGCGAAAACGGGCACCACCGAGATCGCCGCCCTCTCCGGCCTGATGAACCCCAGCCGGGGCCTGCCCTTCACCCTGGGCCTGCTGCTGCTGGCCCTGATGGCAGCGGCTGGTGTGCCCGGCCAGGCCGGCTTCCTGGCGGAGATGGTGGTGTTCCAGGGCAGCTGGCCGGTGTTCCCGCTGCCCACGATCGGTTGCATCCTGGCCTCGGGCCTCACGGCCGTGTATGCGGTGCGCCTGTTCAACCGGGTGGGCTTCGGCCGCCTCGACAACAAGACCGCCGACTACGTGAGCACCACCTGGGTGGAGCGGCTGCCGGCCCTGGCCCTCTCCTTCCTGGTGATCCTGGCGGGCCTCTGGCCCCAGATCCTGCTGGGCTGGAGTGAGGAGACCACCAGCGCCCTCGCCCTCTCCCGCCCGCCGATCAACGCCCTGGCGATGGCTGCCCCGAGCCCAGCCCTGCCAACGCTCGCCACCCTGCCTTCACTGACGACCCCGGCGCTCCACGCCCCGCTGGCGCCCCTGCACCTGCCCACCTCGCTGGCTCTCCGGCCATGACCGTCACCACTCCCGCCACCGCCCTGCCCCCTTCCACCCACCCCTTCGCTGAGGTGGTGCAGCGGCTCGAAGCCGGCGGCTCGATGCTGCCGGATACGCCGGAAAACCTGATGCAGATCATCGGCATCTACAAGGCCTATGCCGTGCCGATGGATTTCTACTGGCGCGACCTGCTCTACATCGCCGAGCGGGTGTTCCTCGATCCCCTGCCGGCGTTCAAGTATTTCCCGAGTCAGGAGTATCTGGATCTGCCCAATTCCTACGCGGGTGATGATTCCAAGCTGCGCATCTGGCGCGGGCCGGCCACGGCCCATCCCGAGCTGCTGGAGTTCATGGAGAAGGGCGAAGCCGGCAAGCTGCCGAAGCTGCTCCATCACCTCTGGCACGACCGCATCAACATGGAGTTCGCGGAGGCCTGCATGGATGCCATGTTCTGGCACCAGGGCATGGGCGGCCGCTTCTACGACTACCTGGAGAGCGACGCCTACAAGGCCAACGCCGAGCGGGCGATCCTCGCTTACTTCAAAGGCAACCCACTGATGCTGGGCCTGCACAAGCTGTTCCCGGAGATGTTCCTGGAGCAGGTGCGCAAGATGAGCTACTACGCCAATCTTGGCCTCTTCTGGGAGGTGATGGCGCCGGTGTTCTTCGAGATGAGCGACATCTACGATGAAGGGGGCTTCTCTGGTGTGCCAGCCGCCATGGATTTCCTGGTGAACGGCATTTTTGCCGTGGCCGGCCGGCCGATCTATCACCACGTTTACATCGGTGGTGAATGCATCGAGATCATCCCCAAGTCGGAAGGCTTCACCTGGCTGTATGAGGCGGCCCTCCCCTATGTGGAGGCGGTGTTCTATCGCACGGCCCCCTTCCGCGGCACCAAGAGCTACAACGCCCAGGCTGATCAGGTGCCGTCGGAGCAGGCGGATTTCCACTACGGCATCCTCTATGCCGATGTGTTCCCGGTGGGTTCAGCCGGCATCCCGCCCACCCTGCTGATGCAGGACATGCTCCACTTCCTGCCGCCCTATCTGGTGGAGCTCTACCGCAACCACAAGCGCGGCGAAGACGACATCCTTGTGCAGCTGGGCATCACCTTCCAGCGCTCCATGTACAACGTGACCTCAGCGGTGATCCAGGCGCTGCGCTGCGCCCTGCTGTTCCCTCTCGATGATCCCGATCCGGAGCACCTCAAGGCGAACCGCGCCTTCTTCGAGGCCCAGATGGATCGCTTCCTTCGCCCTGAGGCCCGCCTCCGGGATGTGCAAACCCAGGACTACCGCTAGACACTCCCAGCCATGGCCAACATCATCGAAACCGCCAAAGGCGCCGGCCTGTTTTCCACCCTGCTCACGGCGGTGGAGGTGGCCGGCCTCACCGCAGCCCTGGAGAGCCCTGGCCCCTTCACAGTGTTCGCCCCGGTGGACGACGCCTTCGCCGCCCTGCCGCCCGGCACCGTGCAGACCCTGGTGGACAACCCGCCCCAACTCGCGCGCATCCTCAAGTTCCACGTGCTCTCCGGCGCCTTCAGCCGCAGTGAGCTGGTGGATCAGCCCAGCTGGGAAAGCCTGGAGGGCGCCCCGATCCCGATCCGCTGCGCCGAGCCCTTCGAGGTGAAGAATGCCTCCGTGCTCTCCGCCGACATCGTCTGCGACAACGGCATCGTGCACGTGATCAACCGGGTGATGCTGCCGGGCTGATCCCCAGCCGGGTGAGCAGGGGAGAGGCCATGGCGGTGGTCACCAAGGCCATCACCACCATCATCGTGAACAGGGTGGTGCTGATCACCCCAAGGCTCAGGGCCACGTTGAGGATCACCAGTTCCGTGAGCCCTCGGGTGTTCATCAGCCAGCCCACCGCCTGGGCCTGCTGGGGGGGCAACCCTCCCAGGCGGGCCATGGCCCAGCAGCCGATGAACTTGCCGCCGATCGCCACGGCCAGCACCGCCAGCATGGCCAGCCACAGCAGCGGCTGATCGAGGTCCGCGATCCGGGTGTTGAGGCCGCTGATGGCGAAGAACACCGGCAGCAGCAAGGTGAGCACCAGATCCTCGATGTGCAGCCGCAGGCGGCGCAGCAGCGGGCCGTAGCGGGGCAGGGCCAGGCCGAACAGAAACGCCCCGAAGATGTAGTGCACACCGATCCAGTCGGTGATCACGGCCGAGAGAATCGCTCCAGCGAACAGCAATGAGAGCAGAATCGGGCTCAGCTGCCGCTCGCGCCGGTAGTGCTCCTCCAGCCGGTGCATCAACGGCCTGAGCCCCAGCAGCAGCAGCAGCGCCCAGGCCAGGGTGCCGATCAATGCCGGCAGAGCGCCCAGTACCGATCCGGAGCGGGTGAACGACACCACCGCCGCCAGCAGCACCCAGCTGACCACGTCGTCGATGGCGGCGCAGCTGATCACCAGCTGGCCGAGCGGCATGCCCAGCAACCCCCGTTCCTTGAGCAGGCGCGACAGCACCGGAAAGGCCGTGATCGCCATTGCCGTGCCCATGAACAACAGGCCCGGCAGGGTGCGATCGCCCGGCAACAGCTCTGGCAGCACGCTTTCCAGGCCAACGGCCAACAGCACCCCGAGCAGCAGCGGCAGCACGATGCCCGCCAGCGAAATGCGCGCCGCCAGACGCAACCGGCCGTGCAGATGCTCCGGGTTCACCTCTAGCCCCACCAGAAACATGAACAGGATCAGGCCCAGCTGGGAGAGCAGGTTGAGCTGGGGCAGCACCGCCGCGGAAAACACCGCCTGCTGCAGCTGGGGTGCCAGCGCCCCCAGCAAGGAGGGCCCCAGCACGATGCCGCCCAGGATCTCGCCGATCACCGCGGGCTGATCGAAGCGGGCCAGCAGGCGCCCCAGCAGCTTCGAGACCACGATCACCAGGGCCAGAGCCACCAGCACCGCCGACAGGGTGCTCAGCGGCTCGGTCGCGATCACAGCGGCGCAGCTCCTTGCAGCATCCACAGGCCGTGCAGACCTTCCCAGGCCAGGTAGGCGCTGATCAGCAGGGCGAGCACGCCCACCACCCATTCGGCCCGGTGCACCAGCCAGCCTTCCACCTGCAGCAGCGGCTCGCGGATGCCGCCACCGGTGGCGATCCAGGCCAGCGGTGGCAGCAGCAGCAGGGAGCTGGCCACCAGCACGAACACGCCGGTGAGCTCCAGATCACGGCTCACCCCTGGCTGGTTCACCAGCAGCAGGCCCGCTTCCTTGAGATAGAACACCAGGTTTTCCGGCGTCAGCAGGGCGCTGGTGGCGCCGATCAGCACCAGCAAGGGCGTGCGCACATCTGGCAGCTGGTTGAGCAGCTTCACCGCCATGCCCTCGTGGCCCAGCTCGGCCGCCGGGGTGAGCTGGAACAGGCCGATGCCCAGCAGGGCCACCGCCCCCACCAGATCAATCGCCACCTGCCCCTGTTCGCCGTGGTTGAGGGCCAGGGAAAAGCGGTCGCCCACAAGCATCAGGGCGAGGATCGCCAGGCCGTTGGCCATCGCCCAGCCGCTCACGTAGGCGAAGGAACGCCGCAGCGGGAAAGGGCCGAGCAACAGCAGCGCCACCACGGCGATGTGCAGCGGGCTGAAGGCGATTCCGAAGCCGAACAGCGACGACTGGCTGAACAACGCCCCAGGGCTGAGGTGGGCGGTGGGGGCGATCAGAGCAGGAAGGAGCAAGGAACCAGAGGTGATGGGATCGAGCGGTCTGAACGCGCTGCTGCCGAGGGTAGGGAGATTCCGGCGGGCCCAGAGTGGGCTCAGAGATAGAAGCCCACGGTGGTGACCACCCGAGTGCCGCCGTTGCGCAGGGCCCGGCGCAGATTCAATGCCGACTGGTTGTGCAGCAGCTTCTCCCAGGGGCGGCGCGTGACGTACACGGGTATCACCACGGTGCAGAAGCTGGTGGGATGTTTGTTGTGCTCCGCTTCGAAGCGGTGCACGAAGGAGGTGATCGGATCCACCAGGGAGCGGTAAGGGGAGGGCAACACCACCAGGCGCACCTGCGGCAGCCGCTGGCTCCATTGCTGGCGGAAGGCTTCGGCGCCGCTGCCATCGAGGTCCACATGCACCGCCACCAGGGGGCCGGCGATGCTGCGGGCATAACGCACCGCATCGGCACTGCCGTGGTTGAGCGCGCCCACCAGCACCACCACCGGGGTACCGCCCTGGGCGGGGGCCGGCGGCAGGCTGAGCGGGGCGCCGGGGCTGAGATCGAGGCGGCGGGCCATGCGGCCGTAGTGGGTCTTGATCGCCAGAAACAGGCTCACCAGCAGCGGCACGCCCACCACCACCAGCCAGGCCCCCTCGGTGAACTTGCTGAACAGCAGCACGCCGCACACCAAACCGGTGACCAGGCAGCCCAGCCCGTTCGCCAGCGCCTTGCCTCGCCAGCCCTCAGCGGCGCTGCGCCCCCTCCACCAATGCATCACCATCCCGGCTTGGGAGAGCGTGAAGCTGGCGAACACCCCCACGGCGTAAAGCGCGATTAAGCGGGTCACGCTGCCGTCGAACACCAGCAACAGCACCGCCGCGAAGCTGCTCAGCAGCACAATGCCGTTGGTGAACACGAGCCGGTCGCCGAGGGAGGCGAGCTGGCGCGGCATGAAGCCGTCCTGGGCCAGGAAGGCGGCCAGGCGGGGAAAGTCGGCGAAGGCGGTGTTGGCGGCCAGCAGCAGGATCAGCAGGGTGGTGAGCTGCAGCAGCAGCAGCAGTGGTCCATTGCCGAAGATGCGCTCTCCCAGCTGATAGAGCAGGGTGGGGCCGGTGTCCTGCGCCACCAGCCCCAGCTCGGTGGCCAGGGCGCTGATGCCGCTGAACATCAACGCCAGCAGGATCACCATCACGGTGAGCACGCGGCGGGCATTGCGCCACTCCACCGGCTTGAACGCCATCACGCTGTCGCTGATCGCTTCAATGCCGGTGAGGGCGGCGCAGCCGGAGCTGAAGGCGCGCATCAGCAGTACCGGCCCCAGCGCCGCCAGCGAGGCGCCGTCTCCGCTGTTCAGCAGCCGGCTCTGCTCGGCCAGCGGCAGAGCGGTGAGTGACCCCTGGCTCCACTGGATCAGGCCAGCTACCACCAGGGTGAACACCGTTCCCATGAACAGGAAGGTGGGCAGGCTCAGCAGCTGGGCCGTGGAGCGCACGCCGCGCAGGTTGGCCAGCATCAGCAGGGCCACCGCCACCAGGCACAACGGTTCGCGCAGCGCGTCGAGCAGGGGGAAATAGGAAGTGAGGGCGGCGATGCCTGCCGCCGTGCTCACCGCCACGGTGAGCGTGTAGTCGATCGACAGCGAAGCGGCGGCGCAGAGGCCGGGGATCACCCCGAGGTTGTCGTGGGATACCCGGTAGGAGCCACCACCATGGGGATAGGCCTTGATGGTTTGCCTGTAGCTGATCGCCACCACCAGCATCAACGCCACGATCACGCCTGTGATCGGCAACGTGAACGGCAGGGCGGCGGCCCCGGCCATGCCCAGCACCAGCACGATCTCCTGGGTGGCGTAAGCCACCGAGGAGAGGGCGTCGGAGCTGAGGATGGCGAGAGCTTCGGCGTTGGTGAGCCGTTCCTCGGCGTGGGCGCTGGTGGGAAGCGGGGCTCCGATCAGTAGGCGTCTGAGCGACTGGCTGCCTGATCCGCGTGGATCCTTGGTCAAGGGTCGGCTCAGACGCGTTCAGATGGGGATCGTACGCTCGGCTTTGGAGGAGAGCGTTAGATCGCAGCCGCTCCTGATTCGGAGGTGCGGATGCGCACGACAGCCTCCACAGGCAGCACGAAGATCTTGCCGTCGCCGATTTCGCCGGTGCGGGAAGGGCCTGTGATCGCGGCGATCACGGTGTCCACCTTGTCGTCTTCGACGACCACTTCCACTTTCACCTTGGTGATGAATTCAATGGTGTATTCGGCACCACGATAGGTTTCCACCTGGCCTTTCTGTCTGCCGAAGCCACGCACATCGGTGATGGTCATGCCGATGATTCCGGCATTCACCAAGGCTGTTTTCACATCATCGATTTTGGTGGGCCGGATGATCGCTTCGATTTTTTTCATGGTGACTCAGAAATGCGGTGATGAAGGGACTGGAGGATGGCCCACCCAAACGGCCATCGGTAAAAACCGATGGCCGCAGCGGTAAGTGCCCGTGGGAGTTGACTGAGCCGCTGGTTGGGGGTTGGGCTGAAAGAAGCCAGGCCTGAGTTTAGGCAGGTTCTGGCCAATCGTGCCAAGCTACCAAATAAATACTAATTCGTCATTGGTTCGTAGGCTTCCTCTCCGTGGCAAACGATGTCCACGCCACGCTCTTCATCATCAGCCTCAAGGCGCAGCCCACAGGTGGCTTTGACGACGTAGAGAATGATGGCTGTGCCGACGCCAACGAAGGCATAGGTGAGAATTGTGGCCTTGAACTGGGCGATGAACAGGCCGAAGTTACCGCTTTCGGCGAGGATTTTGGCGGAAAGGGGGAAGTAATCCAGAGGAACGAGCACCTTTGCGGCAAGAATGCCGGTGAGCAGGGCTCCCACTGTTCCGCCAACGCCGTGCACCATGAAGGTATCCAGGGAGTCGTCAAACTTGATGGCGGATTTGATCTGGATGGCGATGAAGCAGGCTGCGGCAGTCAGCGCGCCGAACAGCAGGGAGGTTCCGATCGTGACGAAGCCGGCCGCTGGGGTGATTCCCACCAGCCCCGCCACGGCTCCTGTGGCCGCGCCCACGGCGGTGGGCTTGCCACCTTTGAACCATTCGATCAGGCACCAGGTGAGCATCCCGGCTGAGGCGGATGTGGTGGTGGTGACGAAACACAGGCCGGCTCCTGCAGCGGCGAAATAGCTGGCGCCGTTGAAGCCGAACCAGCCGAACCACAACAACCCCGCACCCAGAAGAATGAACGGCACGTTATGCGGTGGGCGCGTTGCATCGGGAAAGGCGTTACGAGGGCCCACGATCGCTGCGGCAACCAGAGCGGCCACGCCTGAGGCGATGTGAACCACTGTTCCACCGGCGAAGTCGATGGCGCCAATGGAACCGAGCGGTCCGATGAAGCCTCCGCCCCAGACCATGTGGGCCATCGGGCAGTAAATGAACACACTCCAGAGCAGGGTGAACCAGAACCACGCCTTGAAGCTGATGCGCTCTACGAGCGCGCCACTGATCAGCGCCGGGGTGATGATCGCGAACATGCCCTGAAACAGGGCGAAACTCGTGGCGCTGATCGCAAAGCCATCGGCGAGCGGTGCATCACCCAATGGACCGCCGACTCCATTCATCATGAAGAACTCGAGCCCGCCGATGAACGGACTCTTGAAGCCCACGCCGAAGGAAAGGCTGTAGCCGATCACCACCCATAGAACACCGACCAGCCCCATCATGAAGAAGCTCATCATCATCGTGTTGAGCACATTCTTGGCGCGGGTGAAGCCTCCGTAGAAAAAGGCCAGGCCCGGTGTCATCAGCAACACGAGAGCTGAACCCATCAGCATCAACAGGGTGTCGGCGCCGTTGGTGGGAACCTTGGTCAGAGCGGCGTGGGCCGACCCCGCCATCAGGGGCAACAGGCCTGCTCCAGCGGCCAGCAGGACCACCCCCAGACGGCGCAGTTCAGCCTGGTGAATGCCAGCGAACAGATTGGTTGTGAAGTGATCGAAGGTGTCAAGGGCAGACAGGCTGTCCCCTGAGCTTGCACGTCGTGTCATCGGCAACAGCCCATCCGGGTAGGACCTGAAAAGCTTGTGTCTGGCGATCAGGCCGTCCCGTAGCAAGGGCAACGGAACACCCCAAGCACAGGCGAACCGTGACACGGCCCACAAGCGCACGCCTCAATGGCAGCGGGGGTGGAAGCGGCTTCAACATGGGGACCGCCGTTGTACCCACAGCCTCAGCGGTGCCTGGAGTTCCAGTGCTCGGACGCCTGGCTCACCGCTTTACGGCCGCCGGGGCAGCAGCTTCAGGACGGCCTGGGTTCGGTTGGCCACCTCCAGCTTCTGCATGATCTGGTGGCCGTGGACTCGCACGGTGCCCAGGCTGATGCAGAGCTCGGCGGCGATCTCCCGGTTGCTCAGTCCCCGTGCCATCGCTTCCAGCACCTCCCGCTCCCGGGGAGTCAGCAGGGCCAGGCTGCCGGCGAGGGCAGGTTCCGTGCCATCCACCGGCGAGCAGCTGGCTGCTGCACGATCTGCTGCGGCCAGGGCGTCCGCTTCACCCAGTGCGCGCAGGGCGACGGTGGCCTCCGCATCCCACCACGAGGCTCCCCGCAACACCGACTGGATCGCCAGTTGCAGATCCGCCGCCGCCATGCCCTTGTGCAGGTAGCCCCGTGCTCCCGCGCGCACCAGGCGGTGGCACCAGACGGGGTCATCCTGGCTGGTGACCATCAGCACCGGAATCCGGGGGTGGTCGGTACTGATGCGGCGGCAGGTTTCCAGCCCCCCCAGACCCGGCAGGCCCAGGTCGAGCAGGATCAATTCGAAGGCCTGGTGGCGCAGCAGGTCGAGCGCCTGCTCGCCATCTGCCACCGCCGTCACTGCCTCGATGCCGGTGAAGCCCTGCAGCGTCAATTCGAGCCCCAGTCGGAACAGCTCGTCGTCTTCCACCACCAGCACGCGCATCGGTTCAACCCTCCACCGCCGAATGAGCCGAGCGCCCATTCCTGGCCTCTCCGGCAGCCTCGGGCTCTCCCGGCGGCAACACCACGTCGATTTCGGCCCCGCCGCCCGGCCGGTTGCGCAGCCCGATCGATCCCCCATGGGCGCTGACGATCTGGCGGCAGAGGTAGAGCCCCAGGCCACTGCCTGGCCGCTCCTCCGATAGACGCTGGAAGCGCTGGAACAGCCGGGGGATCTCCTCCTCCGGCACGCCCGGACCGCCATCGGCCACCAGAAGCCGATGGCCGCTGCCATGGTCCGAGAGTTGCACCCGGATGCAGCTGCCCCGCAGGCTGTGGTGAATGGCGTTAATCAGTAGGTTCTCCACCAGCCGTCGCAGCTGGGCCCCATCGCCCCAGAGGCTGTGGGGCTGACGCTGGGAGCTCTCCCCGAAGCCGAGCTGCAGACTGAGTTGCCGCTCCTCCGCCAGGGCGGCGAGGTCGCGGATCACGTCCTCCACCAGGCGGGTGAGGTCCACGGCCTGGCGTTGCAGACGTAGGCCCTCGGCGTCGTTGCGGTAGACCTCCAGCAGCGTCTGAATTTGTTGCAGAGCTCGGTTCTGGCCCCGCTCGATCGTGGCCAGGCGCCGTTGCAGCTGAGGGTCGTGCCGCCTTTCCCCTTGGTTGCTCAGGCTGCGCAGGGTGGCGATTGTGCCCAGGATCGGTGTCTTGAGGTCATGGGCGAGGGTGGCCACGAAATCCCGGCGCAGATCCGCCACGGCCAGCTGGCCTTCCAGCTGCAGCCGCTGGCGTTGCAACGCCTGAATGCGCACGCACTGGCTGGCGCTCAGCACCAAAGCGCCGCAGACGATCAGCCGGTTGGTCAGCACCGAGCCGTCGGGGGGAGTGATGTGCGGAACCACCAGGTTGGCGAGCGTGAGGGCGCAGCTGAGGGCCACATAGCGCCAGATCCGCGCCGGCGGGGCCGTCTCGCTCAACAGCAACAGAGGCAGCACGTACAGATAACCCAGCACCACCGGCACCGGGGTAACCAGCTCCACCAGTGCCACCGCAACGGTGAGCAGGGCCACCTGGCGACTGGGAAAGGCCAGAGCCTCTATACCCATGGGTAGGGAGCTTTGTTTCAACGACATACCCTCCGCTAGTGGCGCCCAGCTGCAGGCGGCAAAGACAGTGATCGGGTCCTCCGCGCCGGACGCTACCGCCGATGACCGACTGGCTACAGGTGGCCCTGCTGATCCTGCTGATGCTGGGCACCTCCCGGCTACTGGGCCGCCACCTCTGGCAGGTGTTCGACGGCCAGCCCCAGCCCTGGCTGGACCGCTGGCTCTCCCCCTTCGAATCCACCCTGCTGCGCTGGGTGGGTGATCCAGGCCGGCCCGCCGAACTGGCCTGGGATTACCTGCGCCCGCTGCTGCTCAGCAACTTCGGCTTCACCGCCGTGGCCCTGCTGCTGCTTCTGGTTCAACCGCCCTGGCTGAATCCCCAGGGGCTGCCGCCGGTGCCCTGGGATCTCTCCTTGCACACCGCTATTTCGTTCGTCACCAACACCGATCAGCAGCACTACCTGCCGGAGCAGACCTTCAGCGATCTCACCCAGCTCGGCGCCATCCAGTTCCTGATGTTCACCTCGGCCGCCACCGGCCTGGCGGTGGGTGTGGCCTTCATCCGCGGGCTCACCGGCCGCCCGCTGGGCAACTTCAACAGCGACCTGATCCGCGCGATCACACGGGTGCTGCTGCCGCTCAGCCTGATGTTCGCTGTGGTGTTGCTGATCCAGGGCGTGCCCATGACCCTGGGCGGTCCGGTGAGCCTGCGCACGCTCGAAGGCGCCACCCAGATCCTGGTGCGGGGCCCGGTGGCGGGTTACGAGGCGATCAAGCAGCTGGGTGAGAACGGCGGCGGCTTCTTCGGGGCCAACTCCGCCCATCCGTTCGAGAACCCCAGCCCCTTCACCAACCTGCTGGCCATGGTGGCGATGCTGGCCATCCCGGCCGCCACCCTCGACGCCTTCGGCCGCTTTCTCGGCAACCGGCGCCAGGCCAATCTGCTGCTACTGCTGGTCACGGGGCTGCTGCTGGCCCTGGCCGTGGTGGCGATCCAGGCTGAGCAGTCCGGCAACCCCCTGCTGGCGCCGTGGCTGAGCGGCCCCAATCTGGAAGGTAAAGAGGTGCGCTTCGGCGCCACCCTCTCCGCCCTGTTCGCCGCCATCACCACCGCCACCATGACCGGCGCGGTGAACGGCTCGATGGATTCGCTCATGCCTGTGGGGGGCATGGTGCCGCTGTTCAACATGTTCCTGCAGGTGGTGTTCGGCGGCCAGGGCACCGGCGCCGCCTACCTGCTGGTGTTCCTGATCCTCACGGTGTTTCTCACCGGCCTGATGGTGGGGCGCACACCCGAGCTGTTCGGCCGCAAGGTGGAGAAGGCGGAAATCGTGTGGAGCAGCCTGATCCTGCTGATCCATCCGTTGTTCGTGCTGGTGCCGGCGGCGCTCACCCTGGCCGATGCGCCAACACTCGCGGGCATCAGCAATCCGGGCTTTCACGGCGTCAGCCAGGTGGTCTACGAGTACACCTCGGCGGCGGCCAACAACGGCAGCGGCTTCGAAGGCCTGGCCGATAACAGCCGGTGGTGGAACCTCAGCACAGTTGTGAGCCTGCTGGGCGGGCGTTACCTGCCGATCTTCGCGCTGCTGCAGCTGGCGGCAGGCTTCGCCCGCAAGCCCCCGGTGCCCCCCGGGCCCGGCACCCTCGCCACCGATACGGCCCTGTTCACGCTGGTGACCGCCGTGGTGATCCTGATCCTCGGCGCTCTCACCTTCTTCCCGGTGCTGGCCCTGGGGCCGATCGCCGAAGCCTTCTCGCTCCCTCGCTGATCGCCCTGCGCCTGCCATGACCATCCTTCAACGGCCCTTCTTCCCGCGCATGCCGCGGGGCCGCCGCGACCAGCGGCGCTACACCGAACGCCCCCGACGCCAGGGTCTGCTGGCCAGGGCCAGCGTGGAAGCGTTCCGCAAGCTCGATCCGCGCCACACGGTGCGCAATCCGGTGATGTTCGTGGTCTGGTGCGGCACGCTCGTGTGCTTGGCCACCACGCTGGAGCCCCAGCTGTTCGGCCTCAGCAGCGAGGCACCAGGTCGGGGCTTCAACGCCGCGCTCGCCGCGATCCTGGTGTTCACCCTGCTGTTCGCCAACTTCGCCGAAGCCCTCGCCGAAGGGCGCGGCAAGGCCCAGGCCGATGCCCTGCGCCGCACCCAGGCGCGCACCCAGGCCCGCCGCCTGCTGCCCGATGGCGGTGAGGCGCTGGTGGATTCCAGCAGCCTGCGCCAGGGGGATCAGGTGCGGGTGAGCAGCGGTGAGCTGATCCCCGCCGATGGCGAGGTGGTGGGTGGGGTGGCAGCGGTGGATGAATCGGCGATCACCGGTGAATCCGCCCCCGTGCTCAAGGAAGCCGGCTCCGATGTGGCCAGTTCGGTCACGGGCGGCACGCGGGTGGTGTCCGATCAGCTCACCATCCGCATCACTGCTGATCCCGGCAAGGGCTTCATCGACCGCATGATCGCCCTGGTGGAGGGCGCTGAGCGCAGCCGCACCCCCAATGAGATCGCCCTCACGGTGCTGCTGGCCGTGCTCACCCAGGTGTTCCTGATCGCGGTGGCCACCCTGCCGCCCGTGGCGGCCTACATCGGCGGGCCCACCCCGGTGGTGGTCCTGGTGGCCCTGCTCGTGGCCCTGATTCCCACCACGATCGGCGGCCTGCTCAGCGCCATCGGCATCGCCGGCATGGACCGGGTGGCGCAGTTCAACGTGATCGCCACGTCCGGCCGGGCGGTGGAGGCCTGCGGCGACATCAACACCCTGGTGCTCGACAAGACCGGCACGATCACCCTGGGCAACCGCCTGGCGGAGGCGTTCCTGCCGGTGGGTGGGCACAGCGAGGCGGAGCTCGCTGCCGTCGCCCTCGGTGCCAGTGGCTTTGACAACACGCCCGAAGGTAAATCGATCGTGCGGCTGGCCGAGAAGCTCGGTGTGAGCGCGGGATTCGACGCGGCGGGGGCCATCGGCCTGGAGTTTTCCGCCCGCACTCGGATGAGCGGCACCGATCTGGCCGATGGCACCGAACTGCGCAAGGGGGCGGTGGATGCCATCAAGGGGTTCGTGCGATCCCGTGGCGGCCAGGCACCCGGCGGGCTGGATGAGGCCTTTGAGCAGGTGTCGCGGCTGGGGGGCACGCCGCTGGCGGTGTGCCGTGGCGACACCATCTACGGCGTGGTCTACCTCAAGGACATCATCAAACCGGGCATGCGCGAACGCTTCGATCAGCTGCGGCGCATGGGCATCCGCAGCGTGATGCTCACCGGCGACAATCCGATCACCGCCGGGGTGATCGCCCGCGAAGCCGGCGTCGACGACTTCATCGCCGAGGCCACCCCGGAAGACAAGATCGCCGTGATCCAGGCGGAACAGCGGCTCGGAAAGCTGGTGGCGATGACCGGCGACGGCACCAACGACGCCCCGGCCCTGGCCCAGGCCAACGTGGGCGTGGCGATGAACTCGGGCACCCAGGCCGCCAAGGAGGCGGCCAACATGGTGGATCTGGACAGCGATCCCACCAAGCTGATCGACATCGTGACGATCGGCAAGCAGTTGCTGATCACCCGCGGGGCGCTCACCACGTTTTCGATCGCCAACGACGTGGCCAAGTACTTCGCGATCCTGCCGGCCCTGTTCGGTGGTGTGGGGCTCGGTCCCCTCAACCTGATGCAGTTGCAGAGCCCCCACTCCGCAATCCTCTCGGCGATGGTGTTCAACGCCGTGATCATTCCCGCCCTGGTGCCCCTGGCCCTGCGAGGGGTGGCGTTCCGCCCGGATTCGGCGGAAACGCTGCTGCGGCGCAACCTGCTCGTCTACGGACTCGGCGGTCTGGTGGTGCCGTTCGTGGGCATCAAGGCGATCGACCTGGCGCTCACGTCACTGCGCCTGGTCTGATTCCGCCATCGCCATTCACACCCAGCGTTTGTCTTCCAATCCCGCCCCCGTGTTCGTTCTCTCTGATCTGAGGCTCCTGCGATGTTCCTGACCCGACCGATCTTCTGGATCCCGTTGCTGCTGGCCGCTGGTGCGGTGGCGGCCTCCGCACTGGTGCGCAGCTTCCACCCACCGCTGCAGACGGGCGCGCTGTCGTTGCTGCTGAGCGGCACCGTGGCGCTGTCGATCTATCTGTTCGTGGTGATCTTTCAGCCGGAGACCTTCTGATGTCCCTGCTTCGCGACGCCCTGCGCGCCCTGCGGCTCACGGCGGCCCTTTGGTTGATCAGCGTGGTGCTCTACACCCTGCCGCTGCTAATGATCGGCCAGGGGCTGTTCCCCGCCCAGGCCAATGGTTCGCTGCTGCGGCTGGAGGGCCGGGTGGTGGGCTCGGCCCTGATCGGCCAGCCCTTCGCCAGCGCGCGCTACTTCTGGGGCCGCCCCAGTGCCATCGCTTACAGCACGGGGCCAGGGGCACCCAGCTCCAGCCCCAGCAACCTGGGTCCCACCAACCCGGCGCTGGCCACGCGGGTGCGTGAGGGCGCGGAGCTGCTGCAAGCCGCCGGGCTCCGCCCACCGGCTGCCGATCTTCTCTATGCCTCAGGCTCTGGCCTTGATCCCCATCTCTCGCCCGGCGCGGCGGCGCAGCAGATCGAGCGGGTGAGTGCGGCGCGCCGCCTCAGCCCCGACCAGCTGCGCCAGCTGGTGCGCCGCCACACCAAAGGCCGCAGCCTGGGGCTGCTGGGGGAGCCGCGGGTGAATGTGCTGACGCTCAACCTGGAGCTCGACCGCCTCGCCCCCTGAACCCTTGCGCCTGAGCCCCACCCGATGAGGTCGTCGCCATGATCCGCTCTTCCAGAGGCCGGGGGCGCCACAAGCTGTTCATCGGCATGGCGCCGGGGGTCGGCAAGACCTACCGCATGCTCCAGGAAGGCCGCGAGCTGCGCCGCGCCGGCACGGATGTGGTGATCGGTGTGCTCGAAACCCATGGCCGAGTGGACACCGCCGCCCAGGCCGAGGGCCTGGAACGGGTGCCGCTGCGCCGCTTCCATCACCAGGGGGTGTGGCTGGAGGAGCTCGATGTGGCCGCCCTGCTGGCCAGACGCCCGCAACTGGTGCTGGTGGACGAGCTGGCCCACACCAACGCCCCCGGCAGCGAGCGGGTCAAGCGCTGGCAGGACGTGGAGCACCTGCTGGCGGCGGGGGTGGATGTGTACTCCACCGTGAACATCCAGCACCTGGAGAGCCTTAACGATCTGGTGGCCCAGCTCACCGGCGTGATCGTGCGCGAACGCTTGCCCGATCGCGTGCTGGAGCGGGCCGATGAGGTGGTGCTGGTGGATGTCACCCCCGAAACGCTGCAGGAGCGCCTGCGCGAAGGCAAGGTTTATGCCAGCGAGAAGGTGGGCCAGGCCCTGGCCCATTTCTTCCAGCGCCGCAACCTGGTGGCCCTGCGGGAGCTTGCCCTGCGGGAAGTGGCCGACCGGGTCGATGACGAAACGTCCCCCGACAGCTCCCTGCGCGAACGGGTGCTGGTCTGTCTGTCGATGTATCCGGGTTCCAGGCGGCTGCTGCGCCGCGCCGCCCGCCTGGCCGGCTTCATGGATGCCCCGCTGCTGGTGGTGATCGTGCTCAACCCCCACCGTTTCCTGACCCGGGAGGAAAGCCTTGTGCTGGAGGATTGCACCCGCCTCAGCAACGACTTCGGCGCTGAGTTCCTGCGTCTCGATAGCGACGATGTGCTTGGCGCGATCGCCCATGTGGCCGCCGAGCGGCGGATCACCCAGATCGTGATGGGCCAGTCGCCACGCTCCCGGGGCCGGGCGCTGCTGGGGCGCTCTTTGGCCGAGAAGCTGCAGCAGCGGCTGGTGGGCCGCCACGTGGATCTGCACCTGATCGCCGACGATCCCCCCACCCCTGGGCCGGCCGGCTCTTAGCTTTGCCCCAGCCATCGGGGTGCGCCTCCCGTAACCCCGCCGGCGTCGGACCCCATGACCCTTGCCACCCCGCCGCCTGAGCCCGCCGCAGAATCCTCTGCGGCTCCCGCCCAGCGGCCGGTTCTCTTCGCAGAGGCCGCCCGCTACTGGCTGGAGCTGGGGCTGATCAGTTTCGGAGGGCCGGCCGGGCAGGTGGCGCTGATGCACAGCGAGGTGGTGGAGCGCCGACGCTGGCTCTCGGAACGGCGCTTCCTGCATGCGCTCAACTACGCCATGGTGCTGCCGGGCCCGGAAGCGCAGCAGCTGGCCACCTACATCGGCTGGCTGATGCACGGCATCCCCGGTGGACTGGTGGCGGGCAGCCTGTTCATCCTGCCCTCGCTGCTGCTGCTGCTGCTGCTTTCGGCGGTCTACGCCATCTGGGGGCAGCTGCCGCTGCTGGTTTCAGTGTTCTGGGCGCTCAAGCCGGCCGTGACGGCGATCGTGATGCAGGCGGCCTGGCGGCTCGGGCGGCGCACCCTGCACAACCCGGTGTTGCTGGCGCTGGCGGTGCTGGCCTTCGGCGGCCTCACCCTGTTGCGGCTGCCCTTTCCCGTGATCCTGCTCACAGCGGCCGTGATCGGCTGGCTCGGCGGTCGCTGGCGTCCGCAGCTGTTCAGCCCGTCTCGCCAGGCCGGCCATGCCCCGACCAGCACCACGGCCAGCGCCGAGCGGCCCCCACTGCATGGCGATGCCACTCCCACCCCCGCCCATGCCCGCTTCGATCGCCGCCGCCTGGCCTTGATCCTGCTGGCCGGGCTCGCCGCGCTGGCGTTGCCGCTGGCGTTGGTGAGCGGCATGGGTGGATGGGATGGGCTGCTGGCCACGATGGCCCGCTTCTTCAGCCGCGTGGCCGTGTTCAGCTTCGGTGGCGCCTATGCGGTGCTGCCCTACGTGGCTCAGGGGGCGGTGGAACAGCACCAGTGGCTGAGCGCCAGCCAGATGATCGACGGCCTGGCCCTCGGTGAAACCACACCGGGGCCCTTGATCATGGTGGTGACCTTCGTGGGCTTCATGGGCGGCTGGAACACCGCGCTCGCCCATCTCAGCGCGGACGCCGCCACCAGCCTCGCTGCGGGCACCGCCACCAGTCTTGCCGCTGCCGCCACGGCCCTGCCGCTGGCCGTGGCGGCGGGCCTCACGGTCACCTGGTTCACCTTCCTGCCGTCGTTCCTGTTAATCCTGGCCGGGGGGCCCTTGGTGGAAGCCAGCCGCGAGGACATCCGCCTCAGCGGGCCGCTCACGGCGATCACCGCCGCGGTGGTGGGCGTGATCGCCAACCTGGCGGTGTTCTTCGCCGGCCATGTGCTCTGGCCCGACGGCGCGGGCGGTGGCTTCGATCCGGCGGCGCTGGCGCTGATGGTGGCGGCGGCCGTGGCCCTGCTGCGCTGGCGCTGGCCGGTGCTCCGGCTGATCCTCACGGCGGCCCTGATCGGCGCCGGCCGCCAGCTGGCCGTCTGGGCCGGGCTGCTGGGCTGAACCGCTCAGAGGATCTGGGCCAGGAACTGACGGCTGCGCTCGTGCTGGGGGTTGGTGAAGAAGGTGGTGGGGGCCGCTTCCTCCACGATCTGCCCCTCCGACATCAGCACCACCCGGTGCGCCACCTCGCGCGCGAAGCCCATTTCGTGGGTCACCACCACCATCGTCATGCCGTCGGCGGCGAGGGCGCGCATCACCTCCAGCACCTCCCCCACCATCTCTGGGTCGAGGGCGCTGGTGGGTTCATCGAACAGCAGGATGCGCGGTTCCATGCAGAGCGAGCGGGCGATCGCCACCCGCTGCTGCTGGCCGCCGGAGAGCTGGCCGGGGTACTTGCCCGCCTGCTCGGCGATGCCCACCCGCTCCAGCAGACCCAGGGCCTGGGCCTCCACCTCGGCCTTCCGCCGCTTGCGCACCACCACCGGCGCCAGCGTGAGGTTCTCCAGCACGGTGAGATGAGGAAAGAGGTTGAACTGCTGGAACACCATGCCGGTGTCGCAGCGGATCGCATCGATGTTGCGCAGGTCGTTGGAGAGGGCGATGCCATCGATGGTGATCGTGCCCTCCTGGAAGTCTTCGAGGGCGTTGAAGGTGCGGATGAAGGTGCTCTTGCCTGAGCCCGAGGGCCCCATGATCACCACCACCTCGCCGCGGCTCACGCTCAGATCCACGCCGCGCAGGGCATGGAAGCCGTTGGGGTACCACTTCTGGACCCCGCGGGCCTCGATCATCGGCTGACTGGCGGTCATGGTCAGGTGGGGGAGTGGGAGGGATCGAGGCGGCGCTCCAGAGCCCGGCTGCCCAGGCCAAGGGCGGCGCAGCAGCACCAGAACAGCACCGCAAGGGTGAGGTACACCTCGGCGTTTTTGCCGAGGAATTCCGGATTGGCCATCACCGTACGGGCGGTACCGAGCAGATCGAGCAGGCCGATCAATGACAGCAAGGTGGTGTCCTGCAGCAGGGAGATGAACTGCCCCACCGTGGCGGGCAGGGCGATGCGCAGGGCCTGGGGCAACACCACATGCCGCAGGGCCTGCGGCACCGAGAGCCCCAGCGAGCGGGCGGCCTCCAGCTGTCCGACGGGCACCGCCGCCAGTCCGGCGCGCACAGCTTCCGCCAGATAGGCCCCGCAGAAGAAGGTGAGCACCCAGGCGGCCCGCCAGACGCGGTCGGGGGCCCAGCCGCCGGGAAGCATGTAGCCGAGGATGTTCTGCCCCAGGAACAGCAGGGTGATCAGCGGGGCGCCACGGATGAACTCGATGTAAAGCACCGAGCTCCAGCGCAGCAGCGGCAGGGTGCTGCGGCGGCCCAGGGCCACCACGATGCCGATCGGGAAGCTGAGCAGGATGGCGAAGCTGGCCATCAGCAGGGTGAGCAGCAGGCCGCCCCACTCCGACGGCGGCACGTGCGGAACGCCCAGCCCGCCGGCGATCAGCACCATGCCGAACAGGTAGAGCGCCGGCCAGAACAGCGGCAGAAAGCGCAGCAGGCGGCGCGGCACCAGCCGCCCCCACTGCCCAGACACTCCCCGCAGCATCAGCAGCAGCGCCGTGATCGCCCACCAGCGCAGCTGCAGGGGCAGCGGCAGCTTCAGCGCAGCCGGCAGCCAGGCGGCCAGAAAGGCCAGCACGGCGATGGCCACCAGGTCGTTGACGGGCCAGAGCGAGCCGGTGCGATCGGCGCGCGGATGGCTGCGCAGCAGGCCCCAGCTCACACCGATCGTGGCCGCCGCCAGGGTCACCAGCAGCCAGAGGCGCCATTGCTGCGGCAGCGGGTAGCGCCCCACGGCAAACAGGGTGGTGTTGGCCTGGATCACCGCCCACTGGGCCTGGCGGAAGGCCCACTGCCACAGGCCCACCGCAGCGGCCAGCAGGGCAGCGAGCAGCACCACGCTGATCACCCCGTCGAGGGGAGTGGCGAACAGCTCCTGACGCAGCGCCCCGCGCCAGCTACGGCGGGCGGAGGGGGGAGCGGGCCGGGGCGGCTGCAGCGGCGGGGAGGAGGAGGAGGTCATCAGCGCTCGCGAATCTGCACCAGTTGGTTGACGCCGTTCATCAGCACCGAAATCACCAGATCGATCAGCAGATAGGCGCCCAGCAGCAGCAGGAACACTTCCAGGGCGCGGCCCGTCTGGTTGAGGGTGGTTTCAGAGACGGAATAAAGATCGGCGTAGCCCACCGCCACCGCCAGGGCGGAGTTTTTGGCCAGGGAGATGTATTGGCTGTTGAGCCCTGGAACGATCACCCGCAGCGCCTGGGGCAACACCACCCTGCGCATCGTGGCGCTCCAGTGCAGGCCCAGGGAAGTGGCCGCTTCCCACTGCCCGCGTGGCACCGCGGCGATGCCGCCGCGCACCACCTCGGCCACGAAGGCGCCGGTGTAGGTGATCAGGCCGGTGATCAGGGCCGAGAACTCCACCGACAGGCGCAGCGGCGCCTGCCAGACGTCGTTCACCAGGGTGGGCCCCTGCCAGCGGAAACCCTCGGCAAACCAGGCGAGATACAGCCCCGATTTGGAGAGCACCACCCCAGGAAGTTGCAGGGCCGCCGTGCTGTTCGGCAGCGCCAGGAACACCACGAAATACCAGAACAGCAGCTGCAGCAGCAACGGGATGTTGCGGATCACCTCCACATACACCCGCGCCAGGCGGCGCAGCAGGCCATTGCCGCTGAAGGCGGCCATGCCCACCGCCGTGCCCAGGAGCGTGGCCCCCACCAGGCCCACCACGATTGCCCGCAGGCTGTTCACCAGCCCCACCAGCAACACCCGCCAGTAGGGCATGGAGGCATCGAAGGGGATGAGGCTTTCGGCCACATCGAAGCTCGAAGGTTGCCCGAGCCAGCGCCAGGTGAGCAGCAGCCCGGCGGCGGTGAGGTTGCGCACCAGGTTGCCCATCAGCAGGGCGATCACCACCAGGATCGCCAGCCCCACAGCCCCCTGGACCAGCCAGGGAACCACGCGCCGATCCCGCCACCAGGGAACCCGCTGGATGTCGCTCATTGCGAGGTGCTCAACGGAAGGGCGGCGAGTAGATCAGCCCACCGTCTTTCCACTGCCGGTTCTCGGCCCGTTCGAGCTTGAGCGGGGAGCCGGTGCCCACATTGCGCTCGAAGATCTCGCCGTAGTTGCCCACCGCAGCGATCGCCTTCGGCACGAAATCCGCCGGCAGGCCCAGCTGCTTGCCGAAATCCCCTTCCACGCCAAGGAAACGGCGCAGGTCGGCCAGGTTGGTGTTGGCCTTGGCTTCCGCCACCTTGGCGGCCACGTTGTCCTGGGTGATGCCCAGCTCCTCCGCCTGGAACAGGGCGAAGAGGGTCCAGCGCAGGGCATCGGCCCAGGCGGGATCACCGTTGACGGTGGCGGGGGTGAGCGGTTCCTTGCTCATCACTTCCGGCAGCAGGATGTGGGCATCGGGCTGCGGGAAGCTGCTGCGCTTGGCGGCCAGCTGGGAACGGTCGCTGGTCACGGCCACGCAGCGGCCGCCCAGGTAGGCGGCGTAGGTCTGGTCGCCAGTCTGGAATTTGAGCGGGGTGTAGGCGATGCCCTGCTCGCGCATGCGATCAGCCAGGTTGAGCTCGGTGGTGGTGCCGCTCTCCACGCAGATCGGCTTGCCGGCCAGATCCTTGAGGGTCTTGATGCCGCTGGCCACCGGGGCCATCAGGCCCTGACCGTCATAGAAGGTGGTGGGACCGAAGGAAATGCCGTTGCCGCCGGCTGAATCGCGGCTCAGGGTCATGGTGGTGTTGCGGGCCAGCATGTCCACCTCGCCGCTGGCGAGGGCTGCAAAGCGCTCACTTGAGTTGAGGTCGCGGTATTCCACCTTCGACGGATCGCCGAGCACGGCGGCGGCCACGGCCCGGCAGGTGTCGGCATCCAGGCCGCTGTAGTTGCCGTCGGGGCCGAGGAAGCTGAAGCCCGGCAGCTTGCCATCCACGCCGCAGACGAGCTTGCCGCGGCTGCGGATCGTGTCCATCTTCTGGCTCTGCACCCCTTCGCCGCCGCCGCCGTCGTTGGCGCAGCTGGTCAGCAGCAGGGACAGCGCCACCGGAGCCGCCGCCAGCAGGGATCGCAGACGCGACCCCTGCAGACGTGAAGGCTGCAGACCTGATGGTTGCAGACGCGATGGTTGCAGGCGCGGTGATCGCAGCTGAAGCATCAGGGGCTGTGGCGAAGTGAGCGCAGTTTGCCAGCAGGACACAAGGAGTGCCGGTCACAACGCCCACACGTTGCACGACCGCTCTCCATCCCCTCAGAGGAAGGCGATGATGGCGTTCAGGTCCGGGCCTGGGTCGCCGTTTGATGTCCGTTTCCTCAGCCGCGCCGGACCCGGCCTCCCCTGCCCTGGTGATGCGTCGCCCGGATGACTGGCACGTGCATCTGCGCGACGGCCCCCTGCTCAACGCGGTGGTGGCTGCCACGGCGCGGGCGTTCGGGCGGGCGATCGTGATGCCCAACCTGAGCCCGCCGATCACCACGGCGGCGATGGCCGAGGCCTACCGCCAGCGGATCCTGGCCGCCCTGCCGCCCGGCAGCCGCTTCCAGCCGCTGATGACCGCCTACCTCACTGACACGATCGATCCGGCGGAACTGGAGCGGGGCCATGCGGCCGGCATCTTCACGGCCGTAAAGCTCTATCCGGCCAACGCCACCACCAATTCGGCCCATGGCGTGACCGACATCGCCAGGCTCACGCCCGTGTTCGAGACGCTGGAGCGCATCGGCATGCCGCTGCTCCTGCATGGTGAGGTCACCGACGCGGAGATCGACATCTTCGATCGCGAAGCGGTGTTCATCGAGCGGCACCTGAAGCCGCTGCTGGAGCGCTATCCCCGCATGCGGGTGGTGCTCGAGCACATCACCACCAGCGAAGCGGTGGCCTTCGTGGAGAGCCAGGCGGGTGGCGATAGCCCACGCCTGTGCGCCACGATCACCCCCCACCACCTGCAGCTCAACCGCAACGCAATGTTCAGCGGTGGGATCTGGCCCGACTTCTACTGCCTGCCGGTGATCAAGCGGGAACGGCATCGCCTGGCCCTGCGCCGTGCCGCCGTCTCCGGCAACCCCTGCTTCTTCCTCGGCACCGATTCCGCCCCCCATCGCCGCTCCGCCAAGGAAGCGGCCTGCGGCTGCGCCGGCATCTTCAATGCGCCCCATGCGCTGGAGAGCTACGCCCAGGTGTTCGAGCAGGAGGGGGCGCTGCACCGGCTCGAAGCCTTCGCGTCGCTCTACGGCCCCCGCTTCTACGGCCTGCCGCCCCACGAGCAGACCGTGGAATTGCGCCGCGAGCCGGTGCCGGTGCCACGGCGCCTGGAGCTGGCCGATGGCAACGGCGGTGTGGAGGTGCTGGTGCCATTCCACGCCGGCCAGACTCTGCCCTGGCGCCTGGTCGACTGAGGGGACATCACGCGGCGGCGAACTCTGCCACGCCCATCGTTCGGCGCCGGCTTCCTCGGCTTGCATCCTCCCTGTGGAGAGGCACTGAGGCAGAAGATCGAAGCAAACGCCGACGACCATTCACAGCGTGAGGACCTTGATCCCACCCCTGCATCAGGTGATCGCCCTCTTCCTTTTGAGGCCAGCGGGTGTCAACGGAACTCTCAGCCTGTTCTATGGCCAGGTGAACTGCACAAGAGCGGGTCCAGACCTCAGCTCCGCTGCAGGGGGGCTTTGGGGTCTGCTGTCCGCGGCCGCCGGGAGCCCATACGTTCACTGACCCGACTGGGCCGGCTCACAGGTTTCTCTAGGCAGCTGGTCATCAGCGGTGAATCAACAACCGGCACGATGACCAACTTTCCTGCCATTGCAATGGCACGGAGCTGGTCAGAAGACTGTGCGTGGGGAAATGATCAGGCGGGCCTGAGGTTGCGGCTTGGTGCTTGTTGAACCAACGTATCGATGCAGACAGATGCCCACGGTTACACTCATCACTCTGCTGTCTGGTACCCCAAGCACACTCTCACGCATGGCCCGATGACCCTTCTGTACGGGGCTCAACCCCTCTCCTATGGGTGACCCAATCACTCTTTTGAGGATGACCCAATCACTTCCTGTGCACGCCCCTATCACGCTCCTATCCAAGGCCAAATCACCCTCCTAAGCATGTCCTGATCGCTCCCGCTGGATGCCCCCAGCCAGCTGACTGGAAAGGACGGTCGGACTGAATCGCCGAGGCGTTTCCCTTCGCGCAGAGACACCTCTCTTCGTAGGAAGTTGAATCCTTCACGGCATGGGAGTGGAAAGGCCTCACCGAGAGTCGTTGTAGCGACGCCATCAGGTGCTTAGACCGAGAACGCCTTCCCACCACCAATGACAGAACTGATCATCATCTTTGCAGCTGCTGCGTTTGGCGGCTTGCTGGCATCCCTGCTGAAGCAACCAGTGATCCTGGGCTATTTGCTTGCGGGCGTGATTGTTGGCCCGTTTGAGCTTGGATTGATTGGGAACTACGAAGAAGTTGAAACCATTGCCGAATTAGGCGTCACGTTCCTGCTTTTCACAATCGGCGTTGAGTTCTCCCTTGCAGAGCTCAATAAGGTCAAAAAGATTGCGTTGGGTGGTGGTGGCTTGCAGCTGCTCCTAACCATTTCTCTGACGGCCCTGGTGGCGGTGACTGTGGGCTGGGTCACCACTGTTCCGCAGGGCATCTTCCTTGGCGAGTTGGTTTCGCTCTCGTCCACTGCCGTCGTCATCAAAGCTTTGGCAGAACAGGATGAAATGGCTACGGCCCATGGACAGGTCATGCTTGGGATCTTGATTGTCCAGGATCTGGCCCTTGGCTTGATGCTTGCGATCCTGCCAGCTCTCAATAGCCCGATAGAAGAACTCGGTTATTCGATTGGTTTCGCTGTCCTGAAGCTTGCCCTGTTCGCCCTGGGTGCCTATGTGGTGGGCAGGTGGCTCATCCCTCCTTACTTGCAACTCCTGGCAAAGACGGAAAGCCATGAACTCTTCCTGCTTGGTGTCGTCACACTTTGCCTTTGCATTGCACTGCTCACTGGGAAAATTGGACTCTCAACCGAAATGGGTGCCTTTGTTGCAGGTCTGATGATCTCAGAGGTTGAATATTCTGATCAGACTCTTGATTACGTAGAGCCAATCCGGGATATCTGCGCAGCGGCGTTCTTTGCCGCCATTGGTATATTGATCGATCCAGTTTTCCTCTGGAATAATCTGCCGCTCATTCTGGGCTTGGTCGCTCTTGTGTTAATCGGCAAGTCGTTGATCACTGCACCCTTGGTGTTCTTCTTTAAGTACCCGCTGAAGACAGCTATCATTTCAGGGCTGGGATTGGCTCAGATTGGTGAATTCTCGTTTGTGCTGGCAGGGCAAGGCAGTAAATTTGGCTTGATCTCAGACAATGTCTATTCGTTGATTCTGGGCACAACTGCGGTCACGTTGATTATTACGCCTTTCGTTCTTCAGTGGCTGCCTGCGCTTTTGGAGAGAGCTGAGTCTTTTTCCTGGTTTGCAAAAGCCGATGGTGCGATGGAAGCCTCCTCGGAGGTTGCATCTCTGCGCAACCATATTGTGGTCTGTGGCTACGGAAGAGTTGGCAGCAACATTGTGAAGCTGCTGCTTGAGCGCGACTATCCCGTCATGGTCATCGAGCAGTCCGAGCAGTATGTGCAGAAACTGAGAGAAGCAAAGATTCCATACATCTTTGGCAACGCAGCAAGTGCGCTCGTCCTTGAAAAGGCAGGAGTAACCCAGGCCAAAGGAATGGCGATTGCCTTGCCCGACCCCATGAGCATTCGGCTGTGTCTGAAAAGATCCCTCGTGCTCAATCCTGAATTGGATCTGGTGGTACGTGCAAGCACTGAGGGCGAGATTGAGCCTCTTTACCAAATGGGTGCAAGAGAAGTCGTACAGCCGGAGTTTGAGGCCAGCCTGGAACTCTCAACCCATCTGTTCTCCACCTTGGGTATCCCCTCACTGGCTATTCAGCAAAACATTCAGCAGATTCGAGATTCTCATTATTCCACCTTGAGGCCTCAACAATCTAAAGATCAGATTCTCAAGGAAATCAAGGATGCAACGAGGACGATGACAACCAAGCTCTATCCTCTTCCGCCGCAATCCGCTTTGCTTGGTAAATCCATTGCCGAATCACAGCTTAGATCATTAACGGGCGTCATCATGATGGCAGTGACCCGAGCCAATGGCACACACATCGACTATCCAGAGGCCGATACGTTGTTCGAGGAGGGCGACACCTACTTGTTGGTGGGCGAGGCAGATGAGCTGGCTGCCTTCAAGAAGCTTGCCTCTGGGTCAGTGTCCAACCTTCCGCAAGCGGATGACTCCTCCGTTTGGATCCGTATCAAGGAAAGAAGTGCACTGGCAGGCAAAAGCTTGGCTCAACTGGAGGTTCAACAGCAATTCGGCGTCACTGTTCAGGCCATCCGCAGAAAGGGAAAGAATCTGCGCTTCCCCAATGGCAACGCAATCGTTCAGGTGGGAGATCAACTCCTCGTATTTGGCTCAGCAACCTGTCTTGCCAATCTGGACACCACAACCAATCACAAGTCTGAAGACGCCGCACTGCTCTCCGACTGAGCCGTTCCTTCGCTGGCCAGGAGGTTGTTGACGATCAAAGAAGCAGCTGCCTTCCATAGACGCTGCTGATTCCCATTAAGCCTGGAACGGTTTCCGGTGTCCACGTCACCCATAGAGGGTGCTGACTGCATGGAATGCCGCTGACTCCCTGGGAGAGTTCTGCATCATTCCCCGCATGCTTCAAGCGCTTGACTAAAACCCTGAAGGCCTGCTGGTTCTGGCCTCTGAGAATCGTGCAGAACTCTTGGCTGCCAGAACCCTCATCGCATCATCCCGGTGCCTTGGTGTTGGTCCTGTCCACTTCTGCTCGTGGGGGGTCAATATCCACCGGCTCCGCAATGGGATCCACCCTGGCCTCTGGTGTCACCGCTGGCTGATTCCCTTGAGAAGTGGCCAGCTGAGCACCGGAGTTCAGCCCTCGGAATGCGCGGCACCGCCGCCCAGCAGGCTGGCCTGGTCGCTGCTGAGCCGGCCGGCGGCCATCAGCACGTTGGTGATGCGCGGGATCATCAGCACCGCATGGGTGCGGTAGCCCGCGTCCGCCAGTCGCTGGCGAGCCTGGCCGCCATGGTCGATGAACACCACCACATCGCGCACCACTAGGCCCGAGGTTTCCAGCTTGCCGATCCCCTCCAGCACGCTGCCGCCGGTGATCAGGATGTCGTCGACCACCACCACGGTTTCGCCCTCGTTGAAGTCGCCCTCGATCAACCGCCGCGCTCCATGGGCCTTCACTTCCTTGCGGGGATAGATCAGCGGCAGGTGCAGCTTCAGTGACAGGCCGGTGGCGGTGGGCAGCGATCCGTAGGGAATGCCGGCGATCCGATCGAACCGCAGCCCTTCCAGCTGGCCGGCGTAAGCATGCAGCACCCGGTGGAAAAGGTTGGGGTCGGAAATGATCTGGCGCAGATCGATGTAGTAGTTGAAGACGGCGCCGGAAGCCTGCACGTACTCACCGAACAGCAGGCAGCCCACGTCGAACAGTTCCACGATCAGCTCATCGAGCGGATCGACGCTGCTGACACGACTGGTGCGCCCCGCCCCCTCACGCTTCGCACCGTCGCTCCCGGTGCCGACGGCGTCTGCGTTGCGCCCGGCGCCCCGCCCACCTGAGCTGGAGACGGCGGCGTTGAGCGAGCCCCCACCGCCCTTGCCAGCGCCAGCACCGAGGTCAGCACCCTGCTTCGCTGCACCCGCCTCCCCGTCAACGTCTTCACCATCTCCCTCCTCCCCATCGCTCTCGACGACAGCTCCGGCACTCCCGCCGAGGACAGCAGCGGCAGCCCCCGTCTCTGGCGCCGGCAGCCACAGGTCGCAGCGGTCGGCCACGTTGCTGAGCCAGCGGTGCCGCATGGTTTCGATCTGGATGCGCAGGGCGCTGGTGCCGGCCGCCATCCCTTTCTCCACCAGCAGGTGCTGGGGCAGGGGCAGCAGCAGGCCGTCGCCGGAGGCATTGAGGCCCGCCTGCAGCAGAGCTTCCAGCCGCTCCTCCTGCTCCCAGAGGCTGCGCAGGATCAGGAAGCGTTCCGGTGCCGCGCTGCGCACCCGCGCCAGCACCGCTGGATCACTGGTGCCCACCTCCAGCAGCAGCTGCTCGGCGGTGGCCCACAACTGGCTTTCGCGCACCACCGTTGTGTACAACGGCCGGTCTTCGTCGGGGTGATGCTGAAACACCCGGGCGCCGGGGTTGGAGCTGTGGCAGGTGATCACCACGGCCCGGTCGGGGTAGAGCAGGAACGGGGCGACGATGTCCTGGCCGGCCAGGGGCGAGAGGGTGAGGGCATCAGCCCCCAGCTCGCGGAACACGTACTGGGCCAGGGCCGAGGAGGTGTTCAGATCGCCGTGCTTGGCATCCAGGATCAGTGGCATGTCGCGCGGCACCAGCTCGCGCACTTCGTGCAGCAGCTCGATGCCGATCGGCCCGAGCGCCTGGTAGAAGCCGAGGCTCGGCTTGTAGGCGCAGACGTGATCACCGGTGGCGTCGATCACCGCCTTGATCCAGCGCCGTGCCTGAGCCAGGAACGAGCCGCTGGAGGGGTGATGGCGGGTCCAGGTCTGCAGCATCTCCGGGTTGGGATCCAAACCGGTGATCAGCAGCGACTGGCGGCTCGCCATCGCATCGGTGAGTTTGACGAAGAAGTTCATCGTTCTGCGGTCAGCATGGCAGTGTGCGCGGATCTGGCAGCCTTTCCGCAGTCGCAATGGCGGTCGGTGAGTCGGTGACTCAGGGAGTGGCTCAGTCAGTGGGTGGCTCAGTCGGTCAGCCGGAGCGGTTCATGCGGCTGATCCAGTCGGCGGAGATCTCCTTCGGGCACACGGCGGCGCACTCCAGCTGGTTGCTGCAGCTGCCGAAGCCCTCGGCCGCCATGGCGGACTGCAGGGCAGCGGAGCGCCGCTGCCGCTCCGGTTGCCCCTGGGGCAGCAGGGCCAGATGGCCCAGCTTGGCCGCCACGAACAGGCTGGCGGAGGCGTTGGGGCAGGCGGCCACGCAGGCACCGCAGCCGATGCAGCTGGCGGCGGTGAAGGCCTGCTCCGCCTGCTCGCGGCCCACCAGCAGCGCATTGGCCGCCGGAGCGCTGCCCGTGTTCACCGACACATAGCCGCCGGCCGCGAGCACCCGGTCGAAGGCGGAGCGGTCGACGCTGAGGTCCTGCTGCAGGGGAAAGGCCCGGGCGCGCCAGGGTTCAAGCGTGAGCGTGTTGCCGTCGCGGAAGTGGCGCAGGTAGAGCTGGCAGACGCTGGTGGCGCGCTGGGGGCCGTGGGCCTGACCGTTCACCATGAAGCCGCAGGCGCCGCAGATGCCTTCGCGGCAATCGTGATCGAAGCTCACCGGCCGCTCACCGGCCATCAGCAACTGTTCGTTGAGGCGATCGAGCGCCTCCAGCAGCGAGAGATCGGGGCTGAGTTCCTCCAGCGGGTAGCTCACGAAGGCGCCGGGCTGCCGCGGGCTCTCCTGACGCCAGATCCGCAGCGTGAGCCGGAGGGAAGCGCTGCTCATCGGTAGTTGCGCCGGCTGGGCGTGGCGTGCCTGTAGTGGAGCGGTTCGCAGTGGCGGGTCGGCTCCTGCCCCTCCCCGGTCCACTGCCAGGCGGCGATGTGGCAGAAGTTGTCGTCGTTGCGGAGCGCTTCGCCATCGGCGCTCTGGTGCTCCTCGCGGAAGTGGGCGCCGCAGGATTCCTCCCGCGCCAGCGCATCGCGCAGCATCAGGCCGGCCAGCTGCAGGAAGTCCTCCAGCCGCAGCGCCTTCTCCAGCTCGGGATTGCGCCCCGCACGCGGTTCCGGCAGACGCAGCTCCTGGGCGAAGGCCAACTCCAGCGCCCGCACCTCCGCCATGGCGGCGCGCAGGCCGTCGGCATGGCGGCTGATGCCGCAGGCGCCGATCATGGTGTCCCCCAGCTGCCGGTGCAGGCTGTCGCAGCTGTGGCCGCCGCTCGTGCTGCCGAGGCCGTCGATGCGGGCCTGCACCGCGGCGATGCTGTCGCGGCAGGCCGGATGATCGGCGCTCACCTCGGTGTGCAGGTGGCCCGCCAGCCAGCCACTCACCGTGGCCGGGGCGATGAACAGGCCATCGGCGAGGCCCTGCATCAGGGCGCTGGCGCCCAGCCGGTTGGCGCCGTGTTCAGAGAAGTTGGCCTCACCCAGCACGAACAGTCCGGGGATGGTGCTCATCAGGTTGTAGTCGACCCATAGCCCCCCCATCGTGTAGTGCGGCGCCGGGTAGATGCGCATCGGTTCGGCATAGGGATCGCTGCCGGTGATGCGTTCATACATGGCGAAGAGATTGCCGTAGCGGCTTTCGATCGCAGCGCGTCCCTCACGACGGATCGTGTCGCTGAAATCGAGATAGACCGAGCGGCCGCCGGGGCCCACCCCGTGGCCCTCCAGGCAGCGTTCCCTGGCCCGGCGCGAAGCCACATCACGGGGCACCATGTTGCCGTAGGTGGGGTATTGGCGTTCCAGGAAGTAATCCCGCTCGGCTTCGGGGATGGCGTGCGGTGGTCGCGCATCGCCGGCCTGGGCCGGCAACCACACGCGGCCGTCGTTGCGCAGGCTTTCGCTCATCAGCGTGAGCTTGCTCTGGCCTGGATCGCCGCTGGGGATGCAGGTGGGATGGATCTGGGTGAAGCAGGGGTTGGCGAAGGCGGCACCGCGCCGGTGCGCCCGCCAGATGGCGCTGGCATTGGATTTCACCGCGTTGGTGGAGCGGTGGAACACGTTGCTGTAACCGCCGCTGGCCAGCAGCACCGCATGGGCGGTGTGGGCCTCAAGGCGGCCGCTGGCCTGCACCCGGCACACCACCCCGCGCGCCACCCCCTCCACCGTGATCAGATCCAGCACGTCCCGTTGCGTGAGCAGCTCCACCCGGCCGGCGTCCACCTGGCGCAGCAGGGCCTGCACGGCGCCGTACAGCAGTTGCTGGCCGGTCTGGCCACGGGCGTAGAAGGTGCGGCTCACCAGGGCGCCGCCGAAGCTGCGGTTGGCCAGGGTGCCGCCGTACTCCCGCGCGAAGGGCACCCCCTGGGCCACGCACTGGTCGATGATCGCCCCGCTGATTTCAGCCAGGCGGTGGCAGCCGGCTTCGCGGGCACGGAAGTCGCCCCCCTTCACCGTGTCGAGGAACAGCCGCTCAATGCTGTCGCCGTCGTTCTGATAGTTGCGAGCGGCGTTGATGCCCCCCTGCGCCGCCACCGAATGGGCCCGCCGCGGGCTGTCGTGATAGGTGAGCAGGGTCACGCGGAAGCCCTGCTCCGCCAGGCTGGCGGCGGCGGAGGCCCCCGCCAGCCCGCTGCCCACCACCAGCACCTTGAAGCGCCGCTTGTTGATCGGGCTGATCAGCGGCAGCTCGCGGCGCCGTTGCGTCCAGGCGTCATGGATCGGCCCGCTGGGCAGCTGGGGATCAAGCTTCATGGCTGCAGGCCCAACAGGGCCATCAGGCTTCCCAGGCCCCCAGCAGCCCCCGCCACCAGGCCACCTGCTGCACCGGCGGCCATGCCCGCCACCAGGGCAAAGCCACCGCCCACCAGCACAGCCAGCAGCCAGCTGCCCCTGCGCAGGCCCGCGGCGTTGGCGGCCTCCAGCAGGCCCAGGCTGCGGTGGGCGCTCTCGCTGCCATGCAGCAGATGCAGGGCCAGGGCCACGGCCGCCGCCAGGTAAAGGGCGAGAGCCCAGCGAGAGCTCAGCGCCAGGGCCACTGCCTGCGCCTCCAGGCCTGCCGGCGGCCGCTGCCAGCGCAACTGGCGCAGATGCACCACCAGAAACAGCAGCAGCACGCTGCCGCTGAGCGGCGCGGTGCGGGAAGCAAAGGCGGCAAGGCTGTCGGGGCGACGGCTGCGCAGCTGGGCATAGCCGGCCTCGCCGCGGGCGCGGGCAGATTGGAGCACCCGCTGCAGGCTCAGCGCTACGTGGGTGAGGGCCGCGAGGGCCAGCCCCAGTTCCGCCGCCGGCAACCAGGGGCTGGCATGGAGCCAGGCCGCCAGCGCCTCAAAAGCGGCCGGATCGAGCACCAGCTGGGCCACGCCGGCCAGATGGGCCAGCAGGAACACCACCAGCGCAAGGCCACTGGCAGCGATCAACCGGCCGGAAAGCCATGGGGACATGGGCGAGGCGGCCAGGGCAGCGCATCGCCTGTGATTCTGGGCCAGCATCGTGGCCCCTGCTCTGGTTGTGGCCCGTGATCAGGTTCCCCGGCTGCCTCGCTGGGCCCGCGCGTGTGGTCCTGTTGCTCGCCCTGCCCCTGGTGACGGCCTGTCAGGCCCGGCCGCTGAGCGGTCCGCTGCCGGGCTCGCCCGTCCTTGATGCCAACCCCAGTGGTGCCCAGACAGCGGATGCAACGAGTGGCACCCGCCCGCCCTTGGTGGTCAGCCCCGAGGCGCCGCGTGAGGCGGTGCGCCAGGTGCCGGTGGTGGGGGGGCTGGAGCACCCCTGGTCGGTGGCGTGGCTGCCGAGCGGTGAGCTGCTGATCACGGAGCGACCCGGCCGGTTGCGGCTGGTGCGCAACGGCCGCCTTGATCCCACCCCGATCGCCGGGGTGCCGGCGGTGCTGGCGCGGGGCCAGGGTGGGCTGCTGGATGTGGCGGTGCATCCCCGCTTCGCCGACAACGGGCTGGTGTATCTCACCTATGCCGCCGGCACGGAAGCGGCGAACCACACCCGCCTGGCCCGGGCCCGCTTCGACGGACGCGCGCTGCAGGATCTGCAGGTGATCTTCGAGGTGCCCCAGCGCAAGGCGGGCGGCCAGCACTTCGGCTCCCGGCTGCTGTGGCTGCCCGATGGCACCCTGCTGCTGGCGATCGGCGACGGCGGCAATCCACCCGTGCAGCTCGATGGGGCTCTGATCCGTGTGCAGGCCCAGAACCGCGCCAGCGCCCTCGGCAAGATCCTGCACCTCACCGACACGGGCCGGCCGGTGCGCGCCGCCGCTTTCGCCGGCGATCCCGGCGCCCTGCCAGGGCTGTGGAGCCTGGGCCACCGCAACATCCAGGGCCTCGCCTACGACCACGGCCGCGGGCGGGTGTGGGCTACCGAGCATGGCGCCCAGGGTGGCGACGAGCTCAATAGCCCCAGGGCTGGGGCGAACTTCGGCTGGCCGGTTGTGACCCACAGCCGCGAATACTTCGGCCCGGCGATCTCCGCCGCCACCGGATCGCCGCGTTTCGTGGACCCGGAGCTGGTGTGGACCCCGGCGATCGCCCCCTCGGGGCTGGTGGTGTACGACGGTGAGCGGATGCCGGCCTGGCGCGGCCAGCTGTTTGCCGGTGGCCTGGTGTCGCAGGCGGTGCACCGCCTCACGCTCGATGCCGCCGGCCGGGTGCGCGGCCAGCACCGCATCGACATCGGCGCGCGGGTGCGCGATGTGCGCCAGGGGCCGGATGGTTTCCTCTACGTGCTCACTGATGCTGCGGGCGATGGCCAGCTGATCCGCCTGGAGCCGGCGCCGCCCTCCTGATCCAGAGCGCCGTTGCGCCGGCAGTGCCCATCCAGGTGGTCTGCTGTCGCTGCTGTTCAGCCCGGTGGGCGCCGCCTTGGGGTGCCCGTCAGATCTCGATCGCCAGCTTCCCCTTCACCTGCCGGGCTTCGAGGCGGCGCACGGCGTCCGGCAGCTTGTCGAGCGGGTAGCGCCCATCGATCCAGGGCCTGAGCTGCCCGGCTTCCACCAGCTCCTTCAGCACCAGCAGATCCGCCCGCTTCGGCTGCTGCATCACCGCCACCACCTGGCGGCGGCGCAGCCTGGAGAACAGGGGGCCGAGCAGCAGGGCGCGCAGCAGCCGGCTGAAGTCGCCCCCCACCAGCACGTAGGTGCCGGCGGGAGTGAGCAGGGGCAGCCAGGAACGGATCGGCAGAAAGGCCGCCATGTCCACGATCAGATCGAAACGCTGGGTCTGGCGGCGCAGATCGGCGGGCCCGAGATCGCTCACGTGGTCGGCGCCCAGGGCCAGCACCATCGCCTGGTTCTGCGCCCGGCAGAGGCCGGTCACTTCGGCGCCGTAGGCCTTGGCGATCTGCACGGCATAGGACCCCACGCCCCCGGAGGCGCCATGGATCAGCACATGCTGTCCCGGCTTCAGCTGGCCAGCGTCCCGCAGCGCCTGCAGGGCGGTGAGCGCCGACACCGGCAGCACCGCCGCTTCCGCGAAGCTGCTGCCGGCGGGCATGGGCGCCAGGGCCGTGGCGGGGGCGCAGACGTAGTCCGCAAAGCCACCGAAGCCCGCCTCCGACAGATCGCCGAACACCGCCTCCCCCACCTGCAGCCCCGTCACTGCAGCGCCCACCGCCGCCACTTCACCGGCGATGTCGGTGCCGATGGTGGGGATCGAGGGCGTGCGCAGCCCGCCATAGATCAGTCGGCTGATGAAGGGGTCACCCCGCATCAGATGCCAGTCGCCGGCATGCACGGCGCTGGCCCGGACCCGCACCAGCACCTGATCGTCAGCCGGAACGGGCCTGGGCACCTGCTCCAGGCGCAGCACCTCAGGCGGGCCGTAGCGGCGTTGCACGATCGCCCGCATGGTGTCTGGAGGCACGGGCTCGGGTCGGGACGGTGCCGGCATGGTGTCACGGCAGCCGTTGCCGGCAGGGTGTCAGGGCGGTCGGCGCCAGCACGTCGAGATCGGCCGGAGAATCCGGTCGCGTTTGCCTTTGTGCCGGCCATGACAGTGCCGCAACAAGGCGGCACAATTCGCGCTCCCGAGCGGGAGGCCGGGATCGCCGATCCGCTCCCTCAGCCCGTACCCAGCCCCCACCGATGCCCTTCTTCAGACACCGCTGGCTGCGGCGCCTGGTTCTCGTGCTCGTGGCCGTCGCTGCCACGGTGCTGCCAGGGTTCGCCATGGCGTCGTTTCCGCCACCACCACCACCGCCACCGCCCGCCTCTGCGACTCCGGGGACTGTGGCGGCTCCGGCGACTTCCTCGGTTCCCGTGGTGCAGCCGCAGCCGCTCAGCCTCAACCGCGCCGAGATCCGCGGCGTCTGGATGACCGGCAACGACATGCCGGTGCTGCGCGACCGCGACCGGATGCAGCTGGCGGTGGAGCAGCTGGCACGGCTGAACTTCAACACCATCTATCCGGTGGTGTGGAACAGCGGCATCGCCTATTACGCCAGTGCGTCCACCCAGCGCCGCGGCATTCAGTCGTTCACGTTCCGCGGCCTGCAGGGGCAGGACGTGCTCGCCGAGCTGATCCAGGCGGGCCATGCCAAAGGCCTGCTGGTGATCCCCTGGTTCGAATTCGGCTTCATGGCCCCGCCCGGCTCCGAGCTGGCCCGCCTGCATCCGCAATGGCTCACCCGCAAACAGGACGGCGGCCTGACCTCGATCAGCGCCGCCGGTGAGGTGGTGTGGCTGAACCCGCTGCATCCTGACGTGCAGGCGTTCATCCTGGAACTGGTGCAGGAAATCATCAGCCAATACGACGGCGACGGCATCCAGTTCGACGATCACATGAGCCTGCCGAGTGATTTCGGCTATGACGACGTCACCACGGCGTTGTATCGGAAGGAAACCAGGAAGGCTCCTCCTGCTAACCCGCGCGATGCGGCCTGGTTGAAGTGGCGCGCTGACAAGATCAGTGACTTCATGCAACGAGTGCATGACACTGTGCATGCGGCCAAGCCCTCAGCGGTGGTGTCTGTGTCGCCGAACTATTACGACTTCGCCTACAAATTGCAGCTCCAGGATTGGCTCGGTTGGATCCGGCGTGGCCTGGTGGATGAGCTGATCGTGCAGCTCTACCGCCCGGATCTTGATTCCTTCCTGCCCCAGCTGGCCGAAGCGGCGCTGCTGGAATCGCGCACCAGGATTCCCACAGCGGTGGCGATCATGACGGGTCAGCGCCAGCGCCTGGTCCCGATAGAGCTGATTCAGGCCCAGGTGAATGCGGTGCGGGAACGCCAGCTCGGGGTGGCCTTTTTCTACTTCGAAACTCTCTGGGACCGGGCCATGGAGCCGCTCAGCGAGCGCAAGCTTGCCTTTCAGCAGTTGTTCCCATCCCCGGCTCCCCGCAGCATGATCTGAGCCTCACCCGTGCTTAGGGATAAGCATTGGGCACAAAGAATTGCTCGTTCATCGGCGGACGCTGGTAATCGCTGCCGCTCTTGCGGGGCGGCAATTCAAACGGAGCCGGTGTCATGTCTTCGTAGGGAACCTTGCTGAGCAAGTGCCGGATGCAGTTGAGGCGGGCACGGCGTTTGTCGTTGGCCTCCACCGTGAACCAGGGGGCTTCAGGAATGTTGGTGTGGGCGAACATCTCGTCTTTCGCTTTGGAGAACTCCACCCAGCGATCCCGCGACTCCAGATCCATCGGACTCAGCTTCCAGCGCCGGGCAGGATCTTCCAGACGGGAGAGGAAACGGGCCTCCTGTTCTTCATCGCTCACAGAGAACCAGTATTTGATCAGGATGATGCCGCTGCGCACCAGCATCCGCTCGAATTCCGGGCAGGAGAGCATGAATTCCTCCACCTGCTCAGGCTTGCAGAAGCCCATCACCTTTTCCACGCCGGCCCGGTTGTACCAGCTGCGATCGAACAGCACGATCTCACCAGCGGAGGGGAAATTCTCCACATAGCGCTGGAAATACCACTGCGTTTTCTGCTGGTCGGAAGGGGTGCCGAGGGCCACCACATTGCAGCCGCGTGGGTTGAGCGGCTCGGTGATGCGCTTGATCGTTCCACCTTTGCCGGCCGCATCACGGCCTTCGAAGAGCAGCACGAGCCTGTAGCCCACTGACTTGATCCAGTACTGCATCTTCACCAGCTCCACCTGCAGGCGAGCCAGCTCTTTCTCGTAGAGCTTCTTGTCGAGTTTGGTTAAACGTCCTTCGGACTGCTCGGAGAAGTCGTCAAGGATGGGCGAGGGACCGTAGGCATCGCCTGAGCCGAGCGGGTAGGAGAGCGCTTTGCCGTGGCTCTTCTTGTGGCCATTTTTGCCGGATTTGTGTTTCTTGTCCTTCTTGACTTTCTCTTCTTTCAGTTTGTCCTTGGACATCGGCTCACCTCGGCTGCATCATTGGTGTTTAGTCGATGCGCAGGTGCAATCAGTGCAGCATTCACTACCGAGTCACCCCGGTTGAACGCCTGCCACCATCCAGCACAGCGGCAGCATCCCTCAGCCCTGCCTGCTGAGCTGTGAGTTTGGCTCAGCTGATGATCAACACCACACCCAGGGCGGCCACCATCAGCAGGATCGCGCCGGTGGCCAGCAGGGCATGGTTGAGAGCATCGGCGCGGGTTTCGCCCGCCTGCATGGCCACCTCATCGGCGTAGAGGTTGTCATGGTTCTCGAGGTCATGGGTGCGCATGGAAATCCTCGTGGGTTGGCGGTGGGGGAGGCCGGTGAGGCACCCTCCACATCAACCCTAAAAACGGTGCCAGTCCCCGTCCAGCGATCCATACCCGGCTTCACGAACGGCCATCCCCACCCGCCAGCCGTTGTCCCACCTCACCCCCCGCCGATGTCCGATTCCCTGCCCGATGGTCCGCAACTGCTGGCGCTGGAGTGCGCGAGCCGCCGCAATGGCAGCGGCCTGAGCCCGGCGGCGCTGCGCGGTACGTGGATCCTGCAGCGCACCTGGCCGCGGGGCCGCTCCACCCCTGCAGACCTGTCCAGCACGCTGCTGCGCGGGCTCGGCGCCTCGCTCAGCCTGAGCGCGCCAGCAGAGTCAACCGATGCAGCCGCGTCTGCCGCCTCTGAAGCGGACCCTCTGGAGATCATCAACAGCGTGCGGCTGGGGATGCTGGAGCTGCGGTTCTGCGGCGAGGCCCGGCTGCAGGGCCGGCGCCCCCTGCTGCTGTTCCGCTTCCTGCGTCTGCAGCTGCGGCTGGGCGCACGCACACTGGTGGATCGCCCGCTGCCCGCCGCCGCTCCCTTCAGCAGCCTGCCGGTGGCGGGCCTGCCGTTCTTTGCCCTGATCGCGGCGGATCCCGAGGGGTCGTGGCTGGCGGCACGGGGCAAGGGCGGCGGCCTGGCTCTCTGGCAGCGCGTCGATGCCCGGCGACAGGCCTGAGCCGGCCTCAGGCTGCGCCACACCCCGCCCGGAGGGTTCGCGTGGGCACAGCCAGCGTCCCCGATCCCGCGCAGGATCCTGCACACTGAACCCTGTCGTGATGGTTCCTGTCCTGCCCGGAGCACCTGTCCAGCGGATCTACCGGCTCGTCGATCCCCAGGGACAGCCTCACCCCGTGCTCGATGAGGCCTACGACTCGATGGAGGCGGCCTGGGAGGCGGCCTGTGGCTGGTGGCAGGAGCAGCGGGGCGGCCTTGCCGGTGGTCCGGTCGGGATCGGCCTGGAGGTCCGCACCGGCTGTGGCGACTGGCGTACGCTCCGGCATCCCGGCTGCTGAGGGGCCGTTGAGCGCTTCGTCCTTGCCCACCCCTGCGCCCCTGACCACCAGCCTGCGCGGGCGCCAGCTGCTCGCCGATCCGCAGTTCAACAAGGGCACGGCCTTCAGCCGGGCGGAGCGGCTCCAGCTGGGCCTGGAGGGGCTGCTGCCCCATGCCGTGGAGTCGCTCGACATCCAGGTGGCCCGGGTGTGGAAGGCCTTCTGCAGCCTGGCCAGCGACATGGAGAAGTTCCGCTTCGCCCACGGCCTGCGCCAGACCAACAGCATCCTGTTCCACCGCTTCCTGGCCGATCACGTCGAAGCGGTGCTGCCGATCGTGTACACCCCCACGGTGGGAACGGCGATCCAGCGCTTCAGCCTCGATTACCGCAGCCCCGCCGGCGGTGTGTTTCTGGCGGCGGCCGATCAGGATCGCTTCGCGGCGGTGCTGCGGCAGGCGGCCAGCAGGCCGATCGATCTGATCCTCGTCACCGATGCGCAGGGCATCCTCGGCATCGGCGACCAGGGGGTGGGCGGCATCGAGATCTGCCAGGGCAAGCTGGCGGTGTACACCCTCTGCGCCGGTCTGGATCCGCACCGGGCGTTGCCGGTGGTGCTGGATGTGGGCACCGATCGGCCCGAGCTGCTCGACGATCCCCTCTATCCCGGCAGCCACCAGCCGCGCCTGGCCGGTGCGGCCTACGACGCCCTGATCGCCCGCTTCGTGCAGGCCGTCACCGAGGTGTTTCCGGGGGCCTTGCTGCATTGGGAGGATTTCGGCGTGGGCAATGCCCACCGCAACCTGGCCCGTTACCGGCAGCAGCTGCCCAGCTTCAACGACGACATCCAGGGCACCCGAGGTGTGGCCTGCGCTGTGGTGAGGGCGGCTTCCCAGGGGGCCGGAGTGCCGCTTGCGGAGCATCGCATCGTGGTGTTCGGCGCCGGTACAGCGGGGTGCGGCATCGCCGACGGCCTGGTGCGCCTGCTGCAGCGCAGCGGCCTTTCCGCCACAGAGGCGCGGAAACGTCTGTGGTTGATCGATCGCCACGGGCTGGTGCACACGGGCCAGCTGCCGGAGCAGATCCCGGAGATGGCCCGAGGCTTGGCACGCCCGCTGGCGGAGCTGGAGGCCTTCCGCCGCGACGCCGCCGGCACGATCGGCCTGCTGGAAGTGGTGGAGCGCGTCTGCCCCACCGTGCTGATCGGCACCTCCACGGTGGCGGGGGCCTTCACTCAGCAGGTGGTGGAACACATGGCCGCCGCGGTGGCGCGGCCGATCATCCTGCCGCTGTCGAATCCCACCCGGCTGGCGGAGGCCCAACCCGCCGATCTGCTGCGTTGGAGTGAGGGCCGTGCGCTGGTAGCCACCGGCAGTCCGTTTGCGCCGGTGGAGGTGGGGGGGCGGCTGCGCCGCATCGGTCAGTGCAACAACTGCTTCCTGTTCCCCGGCCTGGGTTTCGCCAGCGTGGCGGTGGGGGCCAGCGAGGTGAGCGAAGCGATGATCGATGCGGGCCTGGAGGCACTGGCGCGGCGCATTCCTGCCTGGAGCGATCCGGAGGCGCCGCTGATGCCGGATCTCACTGAGGTGGCGGTGGTGTCCACCGCGGTGGCGGAAGCGGTGGCCCTGGCGGCGGTGGAAGCCGGCGTGGCCCGCCACGCCAGCACGGCCGAGCAAGCGCTCGCCTGCCTGGAGCAGGCCCGCTGGCACCCCACCTACCGCGCGGTGGTGGGGGCCTGAGCGAAATGAGCCCGCGCGCAGCTCCGGGTTCAGAGCTCGTCTTCCACGCCCGGCAGCACGGTGCAGTCGCTCATCGGGTAGCTGACGCAGAGCAGGGCGAAACCCTGGGCAATCTGGTCGTCGTCGAGGAAGCTCTGATCGGATTGATCCACGCTGCCGGCCAGGATCTTGCCGGCACAGGTGCTGCAGGCACCGGCACGGCAGGAGTAGGGCAGGTCGATGCCCTGCTCTTCGGCGGCATCAAGGATGTACTGATCGTCGGGGCAGTCGAAGGTCTTGCCGCCCTCGATCGTGATCGCATAGGTGGCCATGGTGAGGTCGACGTGGATGACCCACTGGATTTAGGGAGCCGATCGCGGCGCGGATGTGCGGGCGGCTACGGATTGCCGTGGTGTGTGCGCTTGCCGGCAGCGGCATGAACGCATGTGGTGGCATGAACACACGGCCGGGCCCGGCAGGCTCCTGATGGGCCTCCTGCTCTTTACATGGAAACCCGTGTGGAGGGAGTGGAGCGTGATCAGGGTTTGGATCCCGGCGGAGCGGAGCCCCAGCGAACGACGGGTGGCCGCGACGCCGGAAACGGCCCGCCGCCTGGCGGACAAGGGCTGCGCGGTGGCGATCGAGAGTGGGGCCGGCCAGCAGGCGGGCTACGGCGACGACAGCTTTGCGGCCAGCGGCGCGGAGGTCCTGCCCGCCGGAGCCGCTGAAGGCTGGGAGAGTGCCGATGTGGTGCTCACGGTGGCGCCACCGCGGCTGGAAGCCGAGGGCGGCCCCGGCCATGTGGAGCGTCTGCGCTCCGGCAGCCTGCTGATGGGCCTGCTGGAGCCCTACCAGAACCGCCCCCTGATCGAGCGCCTCTCCCACCAGGGCGTGTCGGCACTGGCGCTGGAGCTGCTGCCCCGCATCAGCCGCGCCCAGACGATGGATGCCCTCTCGTCGCAGGCCAACATCGCCGGCTACAAGGCGGTGCTGCTGGCAGCGGCCGAGCTCGATCGTTTCTTCCCGATGCTGATGACCGCCGCCGGCACGGTGCAGCCGGCCAAGGTGGTGGTGCTCGGCGCCGGCGTGGCCGGTCTGCAGGCGGTGGCCACGGCCCGCCGCCTCGGCGCCGTGGTGAAGGTGAGCGATGTGCGGCCGGCCGCCAAGGAGCAGGTGGAATCGCTCGGTGCCCGCTTCATTGATCCGCCTGAACGCGATGCCCCCGGTGAGGCCGGCGGCTATGCCCGCGAGGCCGGCCTGGCCTTCCTTGAAGCGCAGCGCCAGCAGCTGGCCGTGCACCTGGCCGAAGCCGACGCCGTGATCACCACGGCGCTGGTGCCGGGCCGGCCGGCACCGCTGCTGATCACCGAACAGATGCTGGCCGTGATGCGGCCCGGATCGGTGGTGGTGGATCTGGCGGTGGGTCAGGGCGGCAATGTGGCCGGCAGCCAGGCCGACACCACCGTCGAGATCGGCGGGGTGCGGGTGATCGGTGCCGGCCAGCTGCCGGCCTCGGTGCCGCAGCACGCCAGTGCCCTGTATGCGCGCAATGTGTCGGCGCTGCTGGAGCAGCTGCTCGTCGACGACCTGCTCACCATTTCCCCGGAGGACCCCCTGTTGGACCCCTGTCTGATCACCCACGCCGGCGCCTGCCGCCGCCCCGACCTCTGGCCCGCGCTGGTGGAGGTGGCGGCATGAGCGGCGTTCTCAGCGGCACCGAAGCGCTCTGGGTGCTGGTGCTCGGCAGCCTGCTCGGGCTGGAACTGATCGGCAAGGTGCCCCCCACCCTGCACACCCCGTTGATGTCCGGCGCCAACGCCATCAGCGGCATCACCCTGCTGGCGGCCCTGGTGCTGATCGCCGAGGCGCCCACACCGGCACTGCGCCTGCTGGGCGCCACTGCGCTGGGCTTTGCCCTGTTCAACGTGGTCGGGGGCTTCCTCGTGACCGACCGGATGCTGGCCATGTTCAAACGCAAGGGAGCGAACTGATGGGAGAACTGACGCTCGAACTCGGGGCCGTGCTGCTGCTGGCCCTCGGCCTCAAGGGCCTGGCCAAGATCCGCACAGCGAGGGCGGCCAATGGTCTGGCGGCCCTGGCCCTGCTGCTGGCGGTGGCCGGTCTGCTGCTGCAACAGGGGTTTGACGGCTGGCCGTGGATGCTGCTGGGTCTGGGGGTGGGCGGCGGCCTCGGCGCCCTGCTCGCCTTCAAGGTGGCGATGACCGCCATGCCAGAAACCGTGGCCCTGTTCAACGGCTGCGGCGGCCTGTCGTCGTTGCTGGTGGCGATCGGCGCTGCCCAACTGCCCACGCCGCTCGACCTGCTGGGTCAGGTGTCGGTGCTGGCGTCGGTGCTGGTGGGCGCCATCACCTTCAGCGGCTCGTTGGTGGCGATGGGCAAGCTGCAGGAATGGCTGGGCACCCCCGGCTGGACCCAGAAACCCCAGCGCCACGCGATCAACATCACCCTGGCGGTGGCCTCGCTGGTGTTCTGCGGCCTGGTGCTCAAAGGCATGGCGGTGGCGCTGATCCCGCTCACCGTGCTGTCGCTGCTGCTGGGCGTGGGCCTCACCCTGCCGGTCGGCGGCGCCGACATGCCGGTGGTGATCTCACTGCTCAACTCCTATTCCGGTGTGGCGGCAGCGGCGGCTGGCTTCGTGGTGGGCAGCGAGCTGCTGATTGTGGCGGGCGCCATGGTGGGGGCGGCGGGCCTGATCCTCACCCAGGTGATGTGCACGGCGATGAACCGTTCGCTCACCTCGGTGCTGTTCGGCGGAGCCATGGGGGCAGCGCCGGCGGCCGGCGCCGATGGTGCCAAGGATGAGGGGTACAAGAACGTCACCTCCTGCAGCGCCGAGGAATGCGCGCTCACGCTGGAAGCGGCCGAGCGCGTGGTGTTCGTGCCGGGCTACGGCCTGGCGGTGGCCCAGGCGCAGCACAGCCTCAAGGAGCTGGCCAAGCTGCTGGAGCAGCAGGGCATTGCGGTGAGCTATGCGATCCACCCGGTGGCCGGCCGCATGCCGGGCCACATGAATGTGCTGCTGGCTGAGGCCGATGTGCCCTACGACCAGTTGATCGAGATGGATGCGATCAACCCGGAGTTCCCCCGCACCGATGTGGTGATCGTGCTGGGCGCCAACGACGTGGTGAACCCCCGCGCCAAGAGCGATCCCGGCAGCCCGCTTTACGGCATGCCTGTGCTGGAGGTGGATCAGGCCCGTTCGGTGTTCGTGGTGAAGCGCAGCCTGGGCTCCGGCTACGCCGGCATCCGCAACGACCTGTTCGAACTCCCCCAGACCTCGATGGTGTTCGGCGACGCCAAACAGGTGCTGCAGACCCTGCTGCAGGAACTGCGCGCTCTGGGCGTCGGCAAGGTGCCTGCGGGGGCTGGGGCGGGGCGCTGAGGAGCAAGAGCTCGCTTCCTGCTACCACAGCAACATCCGAGAGACCAGATGGCTCTGATTGCGTTTCTTCCTTTGCGGGGAGAAACCCTTCTGCCGAGCTGTCTGGCTCACTTCGTTCGGCCCCAACCAAGAATGCAAGAAATCACGCCGCTGTTTTCTTGCATTCAGTTGTATTTGAGTAACATCTGACAGACATTGTCATAACGATGAAGGCGACATGAGAAGGTTCTCATTGTTGCGTCATCGGGTAGATAGGCCGATAACTTTGTTGAGTGTTCCTCCTACTTGAGAACTCGACATGACAACCCTCACTGTTAGTGGTGATCGTCTCGGCGAAGCCCTTCAATTTGATTCCAATGCTTCCACAACCAGTGTCGAAGTAGGGCGTGTCTGGTTCAGTGCCACCGATACGGTGCGGATCACCTTTGCTCCCGCCAGCTTCAACGCCCAGACCGGTGCTCTGATCGGTGGTGCTGGTGCCGTCATCGGTCTGACTGTCACCACCGCCGCTGGACAGGTGACCACCTTTGGAGTCTCCAGTGCGAATGCATTGGATGTGGATCCAGATCAATCGAAGAATGGTGCCGACTTCTTCTATATTTCCGAATCGCCTGCTGTTGGTGTGGGTGGCGCCTATGCCGGCTTGCAGCTGGAGAAAATTCTGGTTTCTGATCAGCCGCTCACGGCAGCCAGCCTCGTTCCCTTCAACAACACGGGTGGCTATCTCCCCACCACTGGTTCGGTCACGCCGCCATTGCCACAACTCACCGGAACAGCCGGCGACGACGTGCTCACGGGCACCGCTGCCGGCGACACCATGAACGGTCTGGATGGCAATGATGCGATCCGTTCCCTTGGCGGAAACGACATCGTTTTCGGTGGTGATGGCAACGACATCATCGATGGTGGCGCCGGTGCCGATCGCCTCAACGGCGATGCCGGCAATGATCTGCTCTGGGGCGGCGGCGGTGCCGACCAGCTGGTTGGTGGTGCCGGCGATGACCTGATCGACGGCGGCCTGCAAAATGACAGGCTCACGGGTGGCGCAGGGGGTGATGTGTTCATCTTCGGCGCTGGCGATACGGTGATCGACTTCAGCCGCGTTCAGGGAGACCAGATCCACTTCGCGGCCTCACTGGGCCTTTCCGAAGCGTCGATCAACATCAGCACCACGTCCCAGGGCACCCAGCTCTCGTTTGCTGGCTCCTCTGGAAGCATGCTGCTGCAGGGGTACTTCGGTGGCTTTGATCCCGGAAACGACTTCAAGTTCGATTACGTGCCGACCTTCGATTTCATCTGACCTCATCGATCGTGATGATCACCCGTCAGGCTGTTGGCCTGGCGGGTTTCTTCCTGCATTCACTGCTCACGCTTTGATCAGTGCTCTGAACGGGGCTGTTTCAGCTGTTTGTGTCGGCGACAGTCCAGGCTCAACGCCAGTGTGAAAGCATCGCTTCCAGCAGCGGTGCTGCCTTACCTTTACTGCTCAATTCCGTACACGTTGGAAGGTCACATGCCGCAAGCGGGGTTCTTTGGTGAGGTTCGCACGCGGCTGTTGGTGTTCTATGCCGTGATGCTGTCTGTGCTGATTGGTCTGACGGTGCCGCTCAGTAAGCATCTGCTGCTGCTTGAGCTGCATCAGCGTGAGCAAACCAGCCTGGGCGAGAGCATTCAAGACTTCGAGCACTACATGCGTCCATTGCTTACCGCCGAAGCGGCTCCTTCCAGTCCTGAGCTTGCCGGGCACATGAAGAGTTTTCTCACGAAGATCCTTCCGGAAGACGACACCTTCTTCATCTTGATCATCAATGGAGAGTTTCAGCGCTCGAGCCCAGTGGCTCTGCCTCACCCCATGCGGCCGGGATCTGTCTTGATGCGGCAGTGGGAAGCCACCACAAAGCTTGCTTCAGGCAAGGTGGATGAAGCTGATCCAGAGGTGGGAACCATTCTGTATTCGGCCGTTCCGGTTGAAGTGGATGGCCGGGTGCAAGCTGTGTTCGTGGCGGCACGTACCACTGCAGGCGAACTTGCTGAGGTTGGCGATTTCACCTCCATCTTGGTTCAGATTGTTGTTGGCATTCTGATCACGTCGCTGTTGTTTCTCTGGATTCTTTCCAAGGCGGTGCTGGCTCCCCTCCAGCTGCTGGCCAGCACCACGCGTTCGATCACGGCCACGAATCTCAAACAGCGTTTGCCCGTTACCGGCAGAGGCGAACTGGGTGACATCACCCTCAGCTTCAATGCCATGATGGACCGCCTGGAAGCCTTAATCATTTCCCAGAAGGAATTCATCCAAGATGCTGGGCATGAATTGCGCACACCAATCACAGTGATCAGGGGCAATATCGAGCTGCTTCTTCAGGACGATGATGAGGAGGCTCGCCGTGAAACGGTACGCCTGGTGCTGGATGAAGTGGACCGGATCGCCAGGCTGGTTGCAGAGCTTTCACTGCTGGCCCAATCCCAACGCCCTGAATTCCTTGTGCTCAGTGACCTTGATGTGCATCGCTTCACCCAGGACATCTACCAGAAGGCCAGGATTCTCGCCCCGCGCCGCTGGTCGTTGGCATGCACGGCCCAGACAATGATGGAGGCCGATGAACAACGCCTCACCCAGTGCATGATGAACCTTGCACTCAACGCCACCCAGCACACCAGTGAATCTGATCGCATTGAGCTGGGCTCCTCCCTCGCTGCCGATGGATCCATCCGCCTCTGGGTCTCAGACAGCGGTGAGGGAATTCCTGAGCGCATCCAGCCGCAGGTATTCAAACGCTTCTTCAAGGGCAGAAGCCGCACCCAAGCTGAGCATCATTCGGGTCTTGGTCTGTCGATCGTCAGGGCTATCGTGAACGCCCACCACGGCCGGATTGAACTCCTCAGCCAGCCAAACCGCGGCACGACCTTCACATTGATCTTTCCCGCACGGCAACCTGTGCTGCTGCGTGACTTTTCCCCTGAGCCATGGCCTGCATCCTGATCGCCGAAGACGAGCCACGCATCTCTCGCTTCATTGAAAAGGGGCTGCGGGCTCAGGGCTACGACGTGGTGCACACGCCATCCGGTGATGGCGTGGTCGACATCCTTTCTGCCTCCCCCATTGATCTGTTATTGCTGGATCTCGGCCTTCCGGGCCTTGATGGCACCAATGTTCTCGAGGCGATGCGGGGTCAGGGCATAGAAACACCGGTGATTGTTCTCACCGCCCGCGATGATCTCAGCACCAAGGTGGCCAGCCTGGATGCTGGCGCTGATGATTACATCACCAAACCCTTTCGCTTTGATGAACTGCTGGCGCGTATCCGTGCCCGCCTGCGCACGTCCACTGCCCGCCTGGCTCAGGCTCCGAATGCGCAGACGCTTGAGCTTCAGCACTGCGGCATCACCATGAACCTGCGGGCACGCCAGGTGTTCCTCGAGAGTTTTCCCGACCCTATCGACCTCACGGATCGTGAGTTCCGTTTGTTGGAGTTGTTCCTCAGCAACCCGCTGGCCATCCACAGCCGCGAGCAGATTCTCGACCATGTCTGGGGCTATGGCCACGATCCCCAGTCCAACATTGTGGATGTCTACATCGGTTATCTCCGTCGCAAAATCGATTCCCGCCGCATCGAAACGATCCGTGGGATCGGCTACCGCCTTTCAAGCCGCTGAGATCACCCGTGCCTTGGCTCAGGACTTGGCTGCTCGATGTGGTTGGCCACCAGATTGTTCCTGCCTGCAGCTGAGCTGGCCGCTGTTGTACGGCATCCCGACGCTGTGCGCCTCCCATCCGTTTGTCAGCCGGCACAACTGGGCGGCACGGCGAATTGGCAGTTGGTCATCCTCCTGCGTTCGCTTGTCCCTGCCGCTCGCCGTCATGGCGTCCTTGTCGCTCTCCTCATCTGGCGCAACGGTTCCGATGCCACCAGCCGCTCTGAGGCCCTCAACCCCAAGGCCTCTCCACCCTCGGGCGTGCTTGGTGGCTCCCTCTAGGCTTGGGGCACCATGCGAGCCGCTCCGATCACCCTTCTGACCCACCCAGCTCCGGGACAGGAGCAACCCAGCGGCGGTCGCCGCACGCCACCCATCCGTCGCCTTCAGGCAGAGGAGCAGGCACCGCAGCAGCGGCCTGTGCTGACGGACCTTCCCGATGCCGGCGTCTCCTTTGATTCGCTTGGTCTCTCGGAGCCGCTGCTCAAGGCGATCGCGGCCAAGGGCTACACAGTGCCGTCGCCGATCCAGCTGCAGTCAATTCCAGCGGTGCTCGCTGGCCACGATGTGATGGCGGCTGCCCAGACAGGCACCGGCAAGACCGCCGGTTTCACCCTGCCGATGCTGGAGCGGCTTCAGCACGGCCCCCACGCCCGCAACAACCAGGTGCGCTCCCTGGTGCTCACGCCCACGCGCGAGCTGGCGGCCCAGGTGGCGGAAAGCGTGCAGGTCTATGGGCGCTATCTCGATCTGCGCAGCGATGTGGTGTTCGGCGGGGTGAAGATCAACCCGCAGATGCAGCGCCTGCGCCGTGGCGCCGACGTGCTGGTGGCCACTCCGGGGCGACTGATGGACCTCTATCAGCAGAACGCCATCCGCTTCGACCGGCTCGAAATCCTCGTGCTTGATGAAGCCGATCGCATGCTCGACATGGGCTTCATCCGCGACATCCAGAAGATCCTGGCCTTGCTGCCGCCGAAGCGGCAGAACCTGCTGTTCTCCGCCACTTTCAACCCCTCGATCCGCAAATTGGCTCAGGGGTTGCTGCACAACCCGGTGCAGCTGCAGGCCACGCCCGAGAACAGGGCCGCTCCGCTGGTGGAGCAGGTGATGCATCCCTGCGACATGGCCCGCAAGGCTGATCTGCTCACCCATCTGGTGCGCCAGGGCGATTGGCGGCAGGTGCTGGTGTTCTCGCGCACCAAGCACGGGGCGAACCGCCTGGCCGATCGCCTCAACCAGGAGGGCCTCACGGCCATGGCCATCCATGGCAACAAGAGTCAGGGCGCTCGCACCCGGGCGCTGGCCACCTTCAAGAGTGGCGAGCTGCGTGTGCTGGTGGCCACCGATCTGGCTGCCCGCGGCCTCGACATCGAGCAGTTGCCCCATGTGGTGAACCTCGATCTGCCCAACGTGGCCGAGGACTACGTGCACCGCATCGGCCGCACGGGCCGTGCGGGCCAGAGTGGCCATGCCATCTCCCTGGTGGCCGCCGAGGAGCATGAGCTGCTGCGGGCGATCGAGCGGATGATCGGCAACCCACTGCCGCGGCTCGAGATCGCCGGGTTTGAGCCCACCATCCTCTCGGCCCCGCCGCTGGATCTCAGCGGTGGGCGGGGCAAGGGTGGACGCCGCTCCGGCGGAGGAGGCGGTGGCCGGCCTGATCGTCCCCCCACCCGCTCCCGCCGGCCGGCGCCGGGCTCCGGATCTGCCGCCGCCCCGGCGCGGGCTCGTACCCGTCGCCCCTGACCCTCCGCTCAAGCCTGCAGCCCAGTCAACCGGCTCAGGCCGGTGGTGGTGGCGGTGGTGCCGGCCGGAACAGGCTCATCAGTGCTTCCAACGAGGCCGGTAGTTCTCCGCTCGGCTTCCGTGCCGGCAGGGTGAGGCTCTCGATGCGCACATCGCTGAGCGCCAGTCCGACAGCTGCAAAGCTGCTGCGGCACCTCTCCCCTGTGTCGCTGGCCAGCATGGCCAGCGATGGCTCCTCCCGCGCTGGGCCAAGGGCACCATCGCGGATCACCTGCCGCAGCTGGCTGGAGATGCCAAGCAGGTGCGGGGCCAGCAGCTCAGTCACCGGTGCAGCCGGCCGTGACGGGCCCTCGATCAGCTGGCGGGCGCCCACGGTACGTAGCACCAGCAGCGGGTCCAGGCACTGGATCGCGCAGAGCCCGGAGGCGCTGAAGGTCTCCGGCGAGGGAGCCACCGGACGGAGCGCAGTGGCGACCATCGGCTGCGCACGTCTCTCACCCCAGGGCAGGGCCGTGAAGGGGCGCAGGTCCACCACGTGGATCTGGGCATTGAAGAAGCTGCCTTCCTGCCCCGGCAGGTCGATCAACCCCGCCAGCTTCGGCAGCGACTGGCGCCGCAGCTGATGGCGGCCCGTGAGGAGCACATCGGCCAGCTGATTCCCCACGGCGAACACCGCGGCCTGATCGGCCTCCACCTTCAGCCAGGTGCCTACCCGCAAAGGCGCCTGCGCATGATCCAGGGCCCACAGCAGCGGATCGTTGCGGCCCCCGTTCTCCATCGCTGCTGCCGGTTCCTGCGCATTCACCGCCGCTCCGGCTCCCTCCATCGCGCCTGTCCTGTCCGCTCGTGGCGTCACTGTATGGAAAGACGCCCGGCCTGAGCACCAGATCGAAAGGCGCCTGGCCTGAGCACCAGCGGAACCGCGCTCAGCTCCCGCCGAGCGTCCCCTCTGGAGCAGACCCTGCCCCCTTCTCACCCAGCCGGTCACCCGCTTGCAGGCCCAGCTGCTGGAGCAGGGGCTGGCCGCTGGCCGCCTGTTTGCCCTCCAGCTGGGCACTGCGCAGCAGCAGCGGGCAGCCGCCGGTGCCCAGCACCAGCCCCACGCCTGGCAGCAGAGCCAGCACCTCACCGGGTCTCCCTTGCTGCTCAGCCACGCCGGTGGCCAGCGCCCGGACGTCGGCGCTCAGTTGTTCCGCCAGCCTGGCCACCAGCGGCTCGGTGGCGAGCAGCTTGAGCCGCTTGCCCGCCAGCGTGGTGGTGGCGCCGGGGTACAAGCCCATCACCTGGCGGTGGATCGCCAGCGCCGAACGGCTCCAATCCACCGCGAAGTCCTCCTTGCGCAACAACCGCGCCAAGCGCACGCCGTCGTCGCCCTGGGACCGCAGCCCCAGCCGCTGCCAGCGCTCCGGTTCGGGGCCAGGACCGGCGGCCTCGATCCTCGGCATCGCTTCCACCAGCAGGGTGGCGGTGAGCGCACTGAGCCGGGCTGCCAGCTGCTGGGCGTTCTCGAGCAGGCCAATCGGCAGACGACCTTCCAGCAGCACCGGACCCGTGTCGAGGCCGGCTTCCATCGCCATGATCCCCACCCCCGTCTCCGCGTCGCCTTCCATCAGGCACCACTGGATCGGCCCGGCCCCGCGCCAGCGGGGCAGCAGGGAACCGTGGCCGTTCCAGCAGCCCAGTGGCGGTTGCTGCAGCACCTCGGGCGGCAGCAACTGGCCGAAGGCCACCACCACCGAAAGGTCGGCGCCGAGGGCCGCCAGCTGCTGCTGCACCTCTGGTTCGCGGCGGATGCGGGTGGGCGTGAACACCGGCAGCCCCAGCTCCAGGGCCCGGGCCTTCACCGCCGATGGCTGGGCCGCCGCCCCCCGGCCACGTCGCCGGTCGGGCTGGCTGACCACCCCCACGACCGTGTGGCCGGCAGCCACCAACGCCTCAAGGCTGGGCACGGCGTAGGCCGGCGTGCCCCAGAACAGAATCTTCACAGGGACGTGGGCGGGTGGATCAAACGGGGCCGGTGCCGTTCAGGCGTCGCCGGTCACGGACAGGCCTTCCACCCACACGTGCGGGCAGAGGCCATCGGGGGTGAGCTTGGCCTCCCCTTCAAAGCCGAGGATGCCCTTGAGCACAGCCCGGATGTCACCGGCCACGGTGGCCGCTTCGATCGAGCGCGCTTCGCCGTTGCGGATCAGCCAGCCATCAAACGGCAGTGAGAACGATCCCTGGCTCGCCTTCACACCGGCGTGCAGTGCCGAGAGCGAATCGATCCACACCACGCCGTCGGCAGTGTGGCGATCCAGGCCGCTGGCGCCGCCGGAGGAACCGGCGCTTGGCCCCACCTCGAACCAATGCGGCCCCACCGACACCTTGGCGCCCAGGCCCGCATGGCCGGTGGGCTCCACCCCGAAGGCGCGCGCCGTGGCTTCGGAATGCAGGAAGTGGCGCAGCACGCCCCCTTCCACCAGGGCCAGGCGCCGCACGGGCGTGCCTTCGCCATCGAAGTTCGAGGCGCCCACATTGCCGGGATGCAGGCCGTTGTCGTGGATGGAGAGAAACGGCACCGCCAGGGTGCTGCCGAGCGCGTCGCGGTTGCTGAGGCTGACGCCGTCGAGCACGGCCCGGGCATTGAACAGGCTGCTGAAGGCGCCGATCAGGTCGAGGAAGGCTTCCGGCGAAAAGATGCAGGTGTAGTGCCCTGTCTGGATCGGGGCGTAATCGAGATGGGCGATGGTGCGCTCGGCCGCTTCGGCGATGCAGCCGGCCACATCCAGCTGCTGCAGGCCGTAGGCCAGGCGCACGGCGCCGCTGCTGCGGGGTTTGCGGCCCTCCTCTTCACCGCGGGCATAGAGGTAAAGGCTGGCGGTGGTGAGCTTCTGCTCGCGGCAGGCGCCGGCACTGTTGAGGTAAAGGCGCTCGCTGCTGCGCTGGGCCAGGCCGTTGTAAGGAACGGTGGTGATGGCGGCATGGCGGCCGAGCAGGTCGCGCTCCGCTTCCCGCAGGGTGTCCAGCAGCTCGAGGATGCCGCGCGGCTCCACCAGTGGCTGATCAAGCGGTTCGAGCGGGGCCGTGGCCAGCGGCGAGAAGGCCGGGATGTCGTCGGCGTTGCCGTAGGCGCTGGCATCGCGGGCACCGCTGAGGGCACGGGCCAGGCCGGCGGGGGAGAGGTCGGAGGTGCTGGTGATGCCCACAAGGCCATCCCCGTTCCAGACCCGGACGGTGATGGCGCTGCGCTGGGCGCCCTTGAGCTGCTTGGCTTCGCCGCGGTCCACCTGCACGGAGGTGTCGGTGCTGCAGGCGGCGCCCAGATCCCAGCGCTCGATGCCCAGGCCCTGGGCCAGGCCGCTGAGCTGCTCACTGAGGGCGTGGGCGTCGAGGCCCAAGGTGGTTCCCGCTGTGGTGGTGCTCATGATCAGCGGCCTCCCACGGTGATGGCATCCACCTTGATGTGCGGCTGCCCCACGGTGACGAAGATGCTGCCGCTCACCGAACCGCAGAAGCCGGCTGCCAGCTCCAGATCATTGGCGCACATCGAGAGCCGGGGCATCACCTCTTTGGCTTCACCGATCAAGGTGGCTCCTTTCACGGGCTTGCCGAGGCGACCGTTCTCGATCAGATAGCCCTCCTCCACCGCAAAGTTGAACTGGCCGGTGGGGCCCACGCTGCCGCCACCCATCGATTTACAGTACAAGCCCCGATCGACCGATTCGATCAGCTGCTCCGGGGTGTGCGGCCCGGCGGCGATGTAGGTGTTGCGCATGCGGCTGGCGGCCGCGAAGGCGTGGCTCTGGCGCCGGCCGCTGCCGGTGCGGGGGTGGCCGGTGCGCAGTTCACCGGCGCGGTCGGAGAGGAAACGCTTGAGCACCCCGTTCTCGATCAGCACCGTGCGTTGGGGCACCATGCCCTCGTCGTCCATCGACAGGCTGCCGAAGGCGCCGTCGCTGAGCCCCTCGTCGATCGCCGTCACGGCGCTGTGGGCGATCGGAGCATCGATCCGATCGGCAAAGGGGGTGGTGCCCCGCTCCACCTGGGTGGTTTCCAGCAGGTGGCCGCAGGCCTCGTGGAAGATCACGCCGCCGAAGCGGTTGGCAAGGACCACCGGGTAGGTGCCCGCTTCCACATACTCGGCATGCAGCATGGCCTGGGTGCTGGCACACAGGTCGACGGCGGCCGTCTGGGCATCCCACTGGCGCAGATCGTCCGGGCGGTCGGTGCTGCCATAACGGCGGCCCTGGCTGGCCCGGTGCTCCCCATCGGCGGCCAGGGCCGTGAGCCCCACCGACTGGTGCAACCGGATGTCGCGGGCGAAGGTGCCATCGCTGGCGGCCACCATCACCTCCTGCCAGTCGCGGGCGTAGCTGCCGCGGCGTGCCTGCAGGTGCTGGCCGTGCTGCTCCAGCAGGGCGGTGCCCTCCAACAGCCGGTCGGTGCTTTCCGCCAGGGTCGGGCAGGCACCCAGCCAGTCGCCCTTGGCGAGGGCGTAGTCGCGCAGGTCGGGCAGCCCGTCGAAGCCGCTGATGCCGTTGCTGTTGACCGTGAGGCCCAGCATGCCCAGGGCCTGCTCCAGCGCCACCATCAGGCCCCGCTCGCTGAGGTCGTTGGTGGAGACGAAGCCATCGCGCTCGCCGCGGAACACGCGCACACCAGCGCCGCGGCCAAAGGCCGGGCTCACGCTGGTGATGCGGTCCTGCTCAGCCAGCAAGCCGATGTGGTCAGTGCTCTCCAGGAACACCTCCACCAGGCTGGCTCCAGCGGCGCGTCCTGCAGCCAGCAACGGCTCCAGGCGTTGACGCCAGCTGAGGTCAAAACCTTCGAGCGCCAGCAAGGGGCGAGCAGTGGAAGCAACCAAGGAAGTCGGCCTGATCTTGGTGGCTCAGGCTAACGGCGAGTCCGCAGGCACGGGATGCCTCAGCAGCTTCGCTGCCAGGGAACCCCCCCCAGAGATTTGCTGGGTTGGGTAGGCCCCTGGCCAGGCACTTCAAACGGCTGAGGATCAGCGCACAGCGGGCTGGAAGGCCTCGCTGCGAATCGGAGCCATGAAGAACAGCTTCGCCATTTCGAGGCCGTTGGCGGCCCAGAAGGGCAGCTTGCGCAGCACCTTGAGCGGAGCGATGGCGGCGGAGGCATCGGCGGCGCTGAGGGCCTGGTTGTTGCCCACGATCCGCTCCAGCCGCTCATAGAAACGTGGGTGCTCCACGTTGAGCACCACGGGGAACACCCGGGCGGAGGTTTCGTTGGTCTTGGCGATCACGTACTTGTCGTAGGCGCGGGCATCAAGGCCAAGGGCTTCGTAGAACTCCTTGCGGGCCACGTCACGGACGTACATGGTGGCGAACACAGCCAGCAGGAAGAAACGGCACCAGAGGCGCGCCTGCAGGCCACGCACGGTGTCCGGCTGGGCCTTCATCAGAGCGTCGAAGAAGTCGCCATGGCGATTTTCGTCCTGGCACCAGTTTTCGAAGAAGTTGAAGATCGGGAAGATCTTGCTGTCAGGGTTCTTCTCGAGGTGGCGGTAGATGGCGATGTAGCGCCAGTAGCCGATCTTCTCCGAGAGGTAGGTGGCGTAGAAGATGAACTTGGGCTTGAAGAAGGTGTATGACTTACTGGCTGTGAGAAAGCCCAGATCGAGCTGGAGCCCGAAGTCGCCCATGGCCTTGTTGAGGAAGCCGGCATGGCGGGCCTCATCCCTGGCCATGTGGGCGAAGCATTCGGCCAGAAGCGGGTTCTTGGCTTTGATGCGGCGGCTCAGCTCCTTGTAGAGCAGGAAGCCGGAAAACTCCGATGTGCAGCTCTGCTCGAGAAACTCGACGAACACACGGCGGGTGTCGGGATCGAGCTTGTCGGCGGCGCCGTCGAATTCGCCGTTACGAACGAAGTGGTGGCGGTTGTAGTCCTTGCGGAACTCTTCGCAGATCGCCTCCAGCTCCACTTCGTTGGGCCGCAGATCCATCGCCGCCATTGCGTCGAAATCTGTGGTGTAGAACCGCGGGGTGAGGATCGTGTCCTTGACCGGATCCTTGAAGGCCGGTGCGTGGTCGTTCGAAGCGGCGACGGGAGCGCTGGGTGCGGCGGTGGGAGGCACCATTCTGGCGTCGAGGCAGGCGATGCAGGCATCGTAAGGGCCATCCGAGCCGAAGGGGCCCAGTTGTGACGCTCCAACAGATCGAGCCGGGATAGAGGCTCAACGCTGTGTCTCCGATAGGGCGGCGTGCTTGAGGTACCGGCCGGGCCCGGTGCGCTGGCTTCAGTTGGGCCCGAGCCACTTCTGCCCGTTGAGCCGTGACACAACCCTGGACACCAGCAGGGGCAGGGTGGCTTTGCGCTCATCGATCAGGAACGACTCCAGCAAGGTGGGTTCGCTACCGGATTCGGCCAGGCTGAAGGTTTTGGGGCCGTGGATGTCGGTGGTGGTGAAACACAGCCAGAACCGCCGGCCCCGGGGCATGCACCCTTTCACCACCCAGCAGTCGCTACCCACAACGGGCATCGGCGCCTGCTCAAAGCTCAGCTCCGGCGAGGGCCCGCCGTAGGCCTGCATTTCCTTGGCCAGTGCCGGCAGGAAGATCTCCGGCACGAACTCGGCAAACGGCTTGTCCTCCACTGCCGGGGGCTTGGCTTTGGCGGCCGGATTCTCCGCGGCTTCCACGGCAGATGGCGTGGGGGCGGCTCCGTTGGGTTCGCTCACCGGCACGGGGATCTGGCGTTCAGGTCTGGGAACTTTAGGGGCGGTACCGTCCGGCTGGTTCACCAGTCGTCGCTTGGTGGCGCCTCCCAGCCATCCGCAGCGGCATCTCCTGCGGTGGCTGCAGCAGAAGCTCCGGCAGCGCCCATTCCTGGATCAGCGCGGCGGATCACCCGAAACGGGACGGCCACGGTGGGGGCAGGGTCTCCAGCGGCGCGAACAGGACCGGCCGCTGCTGCTGCAAACGGGCGCCCGCGCCCGGACCCCTCAACGGGTGCGTCGCGGCGCCGCGACGGCTCGCTGCGGGGCAGGTCCCATGGTTCCTGCTGGGCTGGCGGCTCCAGACCCCTGCGTTGCCGCTGAACGACGACCCGGGACTGACCCTTGAGCGCCAGCGCCGTGGCACCCGCGCTCAGGGCGGCGCCACCACCGGCTGCTGCGGCGATCCACAGACCGATCGGCAGCGCCGGTGAGGTCCAGATCAGCAGCCGCAGGCTGGTGGCTGGCCGCGGGTTTAAGGCACCCACCAGCAGCACTGCCAGCAACGGGGCGAGCAGTGGCAGCAGCAGCAGGCGTTGCAGCACGGCGGGTCTCAGGTGGGGAGCGCCAGCTCGACCGGACCCTGCCACCGGCGCAGCTCACCGAGCTCGAACCCCAGCGAATCGAACACCCGGATCACCAGGAAATCCACCATGTCCTCCAGGGAGCGGGGCTGCTGGTACCAGGCGGGAATCGGCGGAGCGATGCGGGCACCGGCCTCCGCTAGCTGGGTGAGGTTGCGCAGGTGCACCAGGTTCCATGGCATCTCCCGCGGTGCGATCACGAGTGGCCGGCCCTCCTTGAGGTGCACATCGGCGACCCGCTCCACCAGGTCCAGCGCGACACCGCTGCTGATCCGTCCGACCGTGCCCATGCTGGCCGGCAGGATCACCATGCCGCGGGTGCGGAAGCTGCCGCTGGCGATCGCCGCCGTCTGATCGTTCCAGCGGTGGCAGCGCAGTGGCCCATCGGCACAGCCCGTGCGCTGCAGCCAGAACGCCGTCTGGGCCTCGGGCTCGACGGGAATGCGCAGGCCCTGCTCCGCCAGCCAGACGGTGATGGCGCCGCGGCTCACGATCAGCTCCACGGGCTGGCCCGCCTGCAGTAGCAGCTGCAGGGCCCGCTCCGCCAGCGGCATGGCGGACGCGCCGGAGACCGCCAGAACCACCGGGTCCATCGCTCAGGCCTCCGTGTCGGTCTCGGCGTCGATGCCGTCCTGACCGTCGGGGCCCGCGCCATCTTCAGCGCCGGTATCACCGCTGAAGTGGCCTGCACCGCCCAGCTCACTGCCGCTGCCGTCGTCGTCGGGCAGGATCGCCGCCAGATCGATCTGATGGCGCAGGGCGTCCACCTTGAGGATGGTCACCTCAACGGCGTCCCCCAGCATGTAGGTGCGGCGGTTCTTGCGCCCCACCAGCCGGTTCTGGCGAGAGCGGTATTCGTACCAGTCGTCCTTGAGCGAGCTCACGTGCACCAGCCCTTCCACCAGGGACGGAGGGATTTCCACGAAGAAGCCGTAGCTCTGCACGCCGCTGATCACACCGGTGAGTGTCTCGCCCACCAGGGGTTCGGCGGCGCGGGCCTGGGCCATCGCCAGCAGGTCGCCCTGGAGGTCGGCGACGAAGCGAGCCCGGCCATTGAGGCGCTGCAGCAGGGACACGCTGCGGGATTGCTGCAGCTCGGCCATCTGGCTCGGCGGCAGCAGCGGCCAGTCGATCTGGCCGTGGCAGGCATCGGAGGCCAGGTCGACCCGGGTTTTATGGCGCACGCTGGGGCGATCCTTGCCCTCGGTGAGCAGCAGCACCAGCACCTGCTGGTTCCACAGATCGGCGTAGGAGGAGGTGGCCAGGCACCAGGGGGCGTAGGCCTGCGTTTCGCCGGCGAGCAGGTTGGGCCCCGGCTCCAGGCTGATCTGCACGGGCCTGAGTACCTCGCTGAGCTGGTGCTGCAAGCCGCGGCGGCGTTCGCTGGCGGCGAAGATCGTGGCCAGCACGCCGGGAGCGGGGGCATTGCCCTCGTCGTCCAGATCAAGCGGCACATCGAGGGCCAGGGCGGCCTTGGCCACTTCGTTGATTTCCGCCGGATCGGGCGCCGCCTGCACCGCGAACAGAGCCGGCAGCTGCAGTGCCTGCAGGTGATGACCCAGAGCGCGGCCCGCCAGCAGCACCACTTCCCGCAGCAGCGCCAGCGGCTGGGTGGAGGGAAGGGCGATCATCCAGCCGCGGTGGCACTCATCGGGTTCGGGTGTGCGCAGATCACCGAGCACCTCCAGCGGGGGGAAGGGCAGATCGAGATCGACCGAGCCGGCCGCCAGCCGCTGCTCCTGCAGCCCACGACCCACCGCCATCAGGCGTTCCAGGTCGGGCAGGACGGTTTTGAGCGCCTTGAGCGAGGCGGGCACCGTGCGGGCCTTCGGCTTGCGGTCCGCCAGGGCCTCCAGGGCAGCGGCGTCCACCTCGGCGTCGGGGCGGATGGTGGTGAGGGCGAAGCGGTAGTGGCTCAGCTGCCCTTCCGGCGTGATCGTCAGGGCCACCGATACGGCGGCGGCGGATTCGCCGGTCCGGAAGGCAGTGGCCTTGGCGAGCGCCGGGCTCAGCAGCGGCAACCAGCGCTTGCCGAGGCAGTAGGCCGAACTCTGCTGGCGCAGCCACTGGTCGGTGGCGCTGCCGGGCGTGATCCGCTCGGCCACGGCGGGGCTGTGGATCCACACCCGCAGGCCTTCGTCGCTTTCCTCCAGGGAGAGGGCCGGCAGTTCCGGCGCCTCCGCTCCCTGCCAGGGCCGCAGCAGCAGGGTGGGCAGGCCGGTGAGGTCGGTGCGGCCCTTGTCGTTGGGGCTGCGCAGGCTGGCGCGGGGGGCGCTGGCCCGTTCGCGCAGGCCATGTTTGGTGAGCAGCAGATCCAGGTCTGCCTCCTCGCCCCCTTTGATCGGCAGACGCCGGGCCACATGGCCCTGGGGAGGGAACTGGGCCACCGGGTAGCGATCGAGCCGCACCTCCACCACCGATTCGGCCGCAGGGTCGAGGTAGACGGCATCGTCTGCTGGCAGGGCCACGGTGGTCAGCAGCCGGTCGTCGAGGGGCACGGCCACCAGCCGGTCGTCCTGTTGCTCCACCTGAGCCAGCAGGCTGGCAGTGGCCCGCTCGAGGATGCATTGCACTCCGCCCTCCGGGGAGCGACGGCGCCCACCCTCCCGCGTGATTCGCACCAGCACGCGGTCGCCGTTCCAGGCGTGATTGAGCTGGTGGTCGCGGATGTAGATGTCATCGCCTCCGTCTTCGCGCAGGGCGAAGCAGAACCCCTTGCTGGAACAGCGCAGCCGGGCCTCGATCAGGCTGTCGTCGGCGCGTCGTGAGATGCCGGCCTCGTTCGCCTCGAGCAGCCCCACTTTTTCAAGGCCTGCCAGGGCGATGCGAAGGTGTTGCTTGTCGGGCGTGAGGCTCAGACCGAGCGCCTTCTCGAGCTGCTCGACCGGCAGAACATCGGATTCGGGCAGGTGGTCGAGCAGGTCAGCGACCGAAAACTTCATCGGAGCAGCGGGGAGAGACAGGGTTGGAGCCAGGAACGGGGATAGAGATGGCGGTTCCCGGGGCGTGCAGCGGAGCCCCCGGGAACTGGCGTCTTAGCAAAGACTTTACGAAGCCTCCTGCCGCACCCGGATCAGCAGGCGGCTGCCGATCACCAGGAACCCCAGCGAGGCGGCCAGCTGCAGGGCGGCCGGCGGGATCAGCGAGGAGAGAGACCCCCCGGCCAGGGCTCCCAGCAGGCTGGCCAGCACCAGCGCACCGGCACTGCCGAGAAACACCGCCAGGGTGTTGCTGGAGGTGCCGCTGATCGTCACGATCGTGAGCTGGGTTTTGTCACCGAGTTCGGCCACGAACACCGTGAGAAAGGTGGAGGCCAGCAGCGGAAGTTGCATCAGATTGAGGGGGTGGACGGCAGGACCGGAATTCCAGCGGCTTGGTCAGGGGGAGTGTTCGCTCAAACGGAGGGCGCTCCACCCGGTCCAACTGAATCTGTGCGAAGAACAACCAAGGAGACGATCACTCAAGCAGTGGATCAACCGAGAGCGGATCACCAAGGAGTGGATCGGCCGGGATTGATCAACCAAGCAGTCGATCCATCCAAGGGGAGATCAACGTCACGAGACGATGAGGCCGGGTGAAGGTTCAACCCAAGCCGGCTGGATCAAGGAAGCAGCACGGCGGCCGCGGGGACCTGCAGCAGTTGCACAGCTGCCTGGATGCCCAGCCAGAGGCCGAGCGCCACCATCAGCAGCCCGGCGATCAGTTCGAGGCGTTGCGGCGGGAGCACCGTTGCCAGCCAGCGGCCGAGCAGCACCCCCACCAGGCTGGAGCAGATCAGGGCCAGTGCCGCCCCCAGGAACACCACCCCGGGGCGTCCGGATTGCGCGGATAACAACAGGGCGGCCAGTTGGGTCTTGTCGCCCAGTTCCGCCAGAAACACCGTGGTGAAGGTGGTGAACAGGATGCTCACGAACGAGGCCGGCAGGACGGCTCCGCCTGTGTCCGGGGCGTCGGCCGGCAGGGGCGCAGGATCTGCGGCTGGCCCGGTGCCGGGGTCGTTGGTGGCGCTCATGAAGGGCAGGAGGCAACGGAACCAGGTTGGTCGTTCAGCGGTGCCGGCGCCCGGCGGGTGGCCCGTTCAAAGCGGCGCAGCTCCCTGCTGCGCCCGCCGAATTCGCTGCGGATCTGCTGCTGGCAGCAACGGATCGCGAAAGCCTCGCTTGCCTCTGATGGCACCCCGAACAGGCTGGCCAGCTGGCTCACCTGGCAGAAATCGGGCCGCTCGGCGTAGATCCTGCAGCGGCGGGAGCCGGTGTCGAAATGGCGGCACCAGCCGTCAGCGCCCACCATCGAGAGATAGGTCTCCCGTTGCCGGGGATTGAGCGCTTCAAGGGCCTCGCTCCGCTCCTCGGGATCGAGGCGACAGCAGGCTCCACACCCAGAGATGCAGCTCCAGTGGGTTCCGCAGACCATCAGGTCACCCCGCGTTGCTGTGACAAGCCGTCACAGTGGCATGGTCGCCACCGGGATGCCCGTCACCACGACCCTTAGGCTGCCACGCAGAGCGCTTTCCTTGCGAGCTTTCGGACCATGGGTATTGATTTCCATCTGATCGCCAACTTCCTCGCCCTGGCTCTGATCACCCTGGCCGGCCCGGCCGTGATCTTCATCCTTTTCTATCGGCGCGGCGCGCTCTGAGCCTGCTGCCCCTGGCACTGGCCCCGCGTCCGGCGCAGGCCCACGCGCTGCGCCAACACACCCCTCAGGCCACCAGGCCCAAAGCCAGGGTCGCTTCATCAATCAGCCCCTGCACGTAGGGGTGCCTCTCCCCCTGCACGTTCGTTTCGTGCAGGGGGACGCCCATTTCTTCGCCTGAGGCATTGCGGATGCGCAACTCCTCCGCTTCCACCCGGCACCAGTAGGCGCGTTGGCGGCGCTGCAGCAGCACCTCGCCCCCACCGCTCTCGCGCAGGCCCACCACTTCAAGCTGCAGGCGCTCCTCGCCCTGCCAGTGGTTGAGCCGCAGGCGAAAGGCCACGTCCACCACGGCCGGCACCGCTCCTTCTCCTTGCCAGCGCCAGGCGATTGCCCGCTGCCGGATGCCGTTCTGCTCCAGCAGCAGCTGCAGATGGCCGCCCCGCAGGCTGCGCTGCTCCACCACGCGGCACTGCTGGCTCCAGAACACGGGTGTTTCGTGGCCGGCACCGAACGGCTCCAGCCGTTGCAGGCAGAGCCAGAACGGTCTGTCGATGCGATCGAGCGCGAGCCGTGCTTCGGGCTCCACCAGCAGTCCGCTGCCCAGGGGGCTGGCAGTGGCGCTGGCAATGGCGCTGAGTGCGTCGTGGAGAGCCGCGACGTTTTCGGCCCGCACTGTGAAACCACCGGCGGCGGGGTGGCCGCCGTGACGTTCAAGCAGGTCGTGGCAGGCATGCAGCGCCGCATCCACCGCAAATCCCTTGGGCGCCCGTACCGAAGCCCGCAGCAGCCCGTTGCCCTCGCCGGCCAGCAGGGCCACCGGTGCACCAAAACGCTCCACCAGCCGGGCCGCCACCACGCCAATCACGCCGTGGTGCCAATGGCTCTGGGCCAGCAGCAGAAAAGGGCTGCGCTCGGGACCGTCGGCTTCCACCAGTGCCACCGCCTCCGCTTCGATGGCATCGCAGAGATCGCGGCGCTGCCGGTTGAGCGCCTCGCACTGCTGCGCCAGTTCCATGGCGCACTCCAGATCTGCGGTGGTCAGCAGGTCGACCACCAGCTGGGGATCCCCGAGCCGGCCGACGGCATTGATCCGCGGCGCGATCTGAAAGGCGACCGCCATGGCATCCAGCGGTCGCTCCCCGAGTCCAGCCAGCCGCTGCAGGGCCTGCAGTCCCGGCAGCGCGGAGCCTTGCAAGCGGCACAGGCCGTCCTGAAGCCAGCGGCGGTTCACCCCGTGCAAGGGCGCCATGTCCGCGATGGTGCCGATGCAGAACAGGTCGAGCGCCATGCCGGTGGCATCCGCGCGCTTCAACCGCTCCGCCAGCGCCACCGCCAGCACGTAGGCAAGCCCCACTCCGGCCAGGCCTCGGTAGGGCGAGGCTTCGGGGGTGCGGGCGGGATGCAGCAGCGCCAGGTAAGGCGGTGGCTCCGGCGGAATGGTGTGGTGATCGGTGAGGATCACGTCCACCTTCAGCTGCAGAGCCCGGTTCAGGGCGTCCGCGGCGGCGATGCCGTTGTCCACCGTCACCAGCAGGCGGATGCCGTCGCCGGCCAGGCGCTCCACCATCGCCGTGTTGAGGCCATAGCCATCGTCCTGACGGCTGGGAATCGCCGCCACCGGCCGGGCGCCCAGCCGCTCCAGCACGCCCACAAGCAGGGCCGTGCTGGTCATGCCGTCAGCGTCGTAGTCGCCGCAGATCGCCACGGCTTCGCTTCGCCCACAGGCCAGCGCCAGGCGCTCCACCGCCACGCCCAGGTCCTGGAAATGCTGCTGAGGATCGGGGGCGGCGGGGGGGTCCAGCAAGGCGGTGATCGCCGCCGCACTGTCAAAGCCCCGCCGGCGCAGCACGGCCAGCAGTTCGGGCGGCAGACCCAGGGCGGCCAGCGCCGCAGCGGTATCCCTGGCTGCCGGGTCACTGGCCTCCGGGGCCGGCAGGGGCGCCGGCAACTGCCAGCGTTGCTCGGGCAGGCGGGACAACAGGCCATCGTCGAGGCGGCCTTCGCATTCTGTGTGCTGGCTGTTCATGCGCCTTTGCCTACCCTCCCTGCATGGATGACGCTCCTCTGAAGCCTTCCCTTGGCGCCCTGCTTTGGGACGTGGACGGCACGCTGGCGGAAACGGAGCTGGACGGTCATCGCCCGGCCTTCAACCTGGCGTTTGCCGAGGAAGGTCTCCCCTGGCACTGGGATCCGGCCACCTACATCCAGTTGCTGGCGATCAGTGGCGGCCGGGAGCGGTTGCGCGTCTATCTCAGCGACCAGGGGCCTGAGCCCCCCGATCCCGCCTTGCTGGATGCCCTGGTGCGTCGCAAGCAACAGCACTACACAGCCCTGATGGCATCCGGGGCGATCCGGCTGCGCCCGGGCGTCGAGCGGCTGATCACGGCCGCCGCCAGCGCCGGCCTCCGCCAGGCGGTGGTCACCACCAGCGGGCGCGTTTCCGCGCAGGCACTGATCGATCGCCTGTTGCCTGGGGGGGCTGCCACCTTCGCCTTTCTTGTGTGCGGCGACGACGTGGCTGCCCTCAAGCCTTCGCCCGACGCTTACACCCTCGCCCTCAGCCAGTTGGCGATGCCGGCGGCAGCGGTGGTGGCAATTGAGGATTCCAGCAACGGCACTCGGGCCGCCACGGCCGCTGGCCTGCGCACCCTGGTGACCCTCAGCGAAGCCACACGCCAGGAACCGCTCGCTGTGTTCGAGGGGGCGGCCGCCATTGTGAGCCAGCTGGGTGAGGGCGGCGCTCCCGTCTCGGTGCTGCAGGGCCCACCTTGCCCTGACGGCCTGATCACGCTCTCCTACCTGGAGCAGCTGGCCGTTCCGTCATGAGCACCCCGCCGGTTCAGGCCACCCGCTTTCAGCACCTGCTCGATCGCAGCGCCGCTGCCCTGCTGCAGGGGGTGCGTGGCACCTGGCGACGCCGCAGCCTGTCGTTGATCGCCCTGCTGGCCGGGTATTTCGGCGGTAACAACCTCACCTCCTATTTCCTCGTCACCATCGGGCAGCGGCCGGTGGTGGTGCTTCTGCTGGTGGTGCTGCTCGAAGTGCTGGTACGGGTGCGCAGCCACCAGGTGCGCGGTGAACCCACCCTGGCCTGGGTGATCTGCGACCACCTGCGCCTCGGGTTCGTCTACGCCGTGGTGGCAGAGGCGTTCAAGCTGGGCTCGTGACGCACACTCCAGAGCCGTCGTACACCCCGCTCTGGCCTGAGGCTCCCTACGGCCGCCTGCTGCAGGCCTGCGGTGTGGCGGATGCTGTGGCCTGGCAGGAGCGCTGGCGGCAGCATCCCGACGCCCTGTCCATTCCGCCTGATCCGCGCTGGGCGGTGGTGTTACCGCTGCTGACCCGCTGCCAGCGCGAGGTGGCCAAGGGCAAGCGCCTGCTGATCGGCCTCAACGCCCCGGTGGGGGCCGGCAAATCCAGCCTCGGTGCCTGGCTGAGCGCCTTGGCACCGGCGCTGGGCCTCAGCCTGAGCAGCCTCTCGATCGACGACTTCTACTGGCCCTGGCAGGAGCGCATCAGCCGCATGGCGGGCAATCCCTTTGGTGTCGACCGGGTTCCTCCTGGCAGCCATGACGCGGACCTGCTCGCCCACCAGCTCACACGCTGGCGCCAGGAAGGGATCCTGCGCTGGCCCCGCTTCGATAAACGCCTGCGGCAAGGGCGTGGTGATCGCAGCGGTTGGAGCGCCCAGCAGGCCGATGTGGTGCTGCTGGAGGGCTGGATGATTGGTTGCCGTCCGATTGGCCCGGCAGCACTGGCGGGGCGGCTGGAGCGGCTGGCGGGTGGGGCGGCACTGGGGTTGACGCCCGAGGAACAGGCCTGGCTGCCGCAGTGGGACGCTGCGCTGTTGCCCTACGCGCCGGTGTGGGCGCAGCTGGATGGGCTGTGGGTGCTGCGACCGCTCGACTGGAGCTGGCCACGCCGCTGGCGCTTTCAGGCTGAAGCGCGCCAGCGCCGCTTGGGCGGCTCAATGGGTGGGGACGCCGGGATCAGCGCTTCCGCTTTCCGAAGCTCCACAGAAGGTCCACTCCCGGCAGCCATAGCGTTGCGTGGGGCCGACCTGGAAAGGATTGTGCGGGCCAGTCTGTGTTCTCTCCCACCAGCCCTTTACCAGGATCCCTTGGTCTGGTGCACCGACCCAGGCCAGGAGCAGGTTGTGGAAGCGGTGGGGCTACTGGACAGCCGGCGCCGCTTCCGTTGGATGGGCACCGGTGAGCAGGCCCGCCTGGCAGGTCCTCAGCTCTCTTCGGTTTCGGCGCTGTCGTCGATCGGATAGACGAAGCCCTGAGCCCGGCCGCTGAGCACGGCTTTGCCGAGGGAGAGCGCCTTGCTGGCGGCAACGCCAGCTTTGGCTTTCCAGTGCGCGTGGCGCTGATTGCGCTTGCCTTTGGACGTTTTCTTCTTGGGAACAGCCATTCCCTACCTACTGCCAAACAACTACTTTCCGCTGCCGGCCTGCCTTTCGTCAAATCGCTAAGCTCCAAGGAGAAGCAAATCCCCGTGAGCAGCGCGCCTCCTGTGCATCCGCTCTGGTCCAGCGGGTCCACCGCTGCCCTGTCGGTTGCCCCAGATCCCACAGCGGCTCCTGCCGTTGAATCGAGGCCAGCCGCCACCAGCACCAGTCCTACTCCCGGCAACCAGACCCCTCCAACACAGCCCGACGCTGAGCAGGCCGCCACAGAAGGCTCCGCCTCAGAACGTTCCACCGCAGAGCCGACCCCTACGGAGAAAGCAGCTCAAGACCAGCCTCCCGGTCAAGCGACGCCAGCAGCACTGCCTCCGGCTGCTGCCGAGTCTCGGCCTGGTCTCTTCGGCAATTTTGGCGTGCAGCAGGCTCCGGCCCCTACCTACAGCGAGCTGCTGGCCCTGATGCGGGCCGGCCAGGTGAAGGAGGTGGAGCTGTCGCTGCGCCAGCGGGAAGCCCTGGTCACCATGGCCGATGGCAGCAAAGCGCGGGTGCCGGTGTTCGCCAACGACACCCTGCTGCTCAGCACCGCCGAACAGGCCAAGGTGCCGCTCAGCGTCCGTGATGATCGCCAGGAAGATGCCACCGCTGGCCTGGTGGTCAATGTGCTGCTGGTGGTGATGCTGGTGGGGGGTCTCACGCTGCTGATCCGGCGCTCCTCCCAGGTGGCCAACAAGGCGATCGGCTTCGGGCGCAGCCAGCCGCGCCTCCAGCCCGAAGGCACGGTGTTGGTGCGCTTCGAGGATGTGGCGGGCATCAACGAGGCCAAGGAAGAACTGCAGGAGGTGGTGAGCTTCCTGCGCCAGCCCGAGCGCTTCACCTCCATCGGCGCCAAGATTCCGCGCGGTGTGCTGCTGGTGGGCCCGCCTGGCACCGGCAAAACCCTCCTTGCCAAGGCGATCGCCGGCGAGGCGGGTGTGCCCTTCTTCTCGATGGCGGCCTCGGAGTTCGTGGAGTTGTTCGTGGGCGTGGGCGCCAGCCGGGTCCGCGACCTGTTCCGCCGCGCCAAGGAAAAGGCTCCCTGCATCATCTTCATTGATGAAGTTGATGCCGTGGGGCGCCAGCGTGGAGCGGGCATCGGCGGTGGCAACGACGAACGGGAGCAGACCCTCAATCAGCTCCTCACCGAAATGGATGGCTTCGAGGAAAACTCCGGCGTGATCCTGCTGGCGGCCACCAACCGGCCGGATGTTCTGGATGTGGCCCTCACCCGGCCCGGTCGCTTTGATCGCCAGATCAGCGTGGATCTGCCCGACCGGCGCGGCCGCGAAGCGATCCTGGCTGTGCATGCCCGCAGCAGGCCCCTCTCGGACGAGGTGTCAATGGCCACCTGGGCCGCCCGCACGCCTGGATTCTCCGGAGCGGATCTGGCCAACCTGCTCAATGAGGCGGCCATCCTCACCGCACGCCGCCAGAAAGCCAGCATCGATGACCAGGCGCTCAGCGATGCCCTGGAGCGCATCACCATGGGCCTGGCCGTGGCTCCCCTGCTCGACAGCGCCAAGAAGCGCCTGATCGCGTACCACGAAGTGGGGCACGCCCTGCTCACCACCCTCATTCCCCACGCGGATCGCCTCGACAAGGTGACCCTGCTGCCGCGGGCCGGCGGCGTCGGCGGCTTTGCCCGCACCATGCCAGATGAGGACATCATTGATTCCGGGTTGATCAGCCGCGCGTATCTGCAGGCCCGGCTGGTGGTCGTGATGGGCGGTCGCGCCGCTGAGCTGGTGGTGTTCGGCCCCAGCGAAATCACCCAGGGTGCTTCCGGCGACCTGCAGATGGCCACCCGCATCTGCCGCGAGATGGTCACCCGCTACGGCTTTTCACCGCTGGGGCCGGTCGCACTTGAAGGTGATGCCGCTGAAGTGTTTCTTGGTCGCGATCTGATCCACACGCGGCCCAGCTACGCCGAAACCACCGGCCGCCGCATTGATGCTCAGGTGCGCGCGCTCTCCCAGGAGGCGCTCGAGCGGGCTGTCGCCGAACTGGAGCCGCGCCGTGACCTGCTTGATGATCTGGTGGAGCTGCTGATCGAGCGGGAAACCCTGAGCGGTGATGACTTCCGGGCCATCGTGGACCGCTATGAAGCCAACCTCATGGCCACCACCCAGAGGGCGCTTACGCCCACCCCCGCGGCCTGAGCGGGCTGCGCAGGCGAGGCTGTGGTTCGGCACTCGATTCATCAGGGCACTAGCCCAGAAGAACAGGCGAACGGTCGATCTCCACGAGCTCTTCGATCACTGGCCTGCTCGATGCACTGGTGTGTTCGAGCGAACGAACGATTGGATCAGGTCACCCTGTGATCAGGCGACCTGTTCGATCGAATGAACCGAAACCACCTGCTCAGCTGAAACGGATGTCGAGGCTGCGCAGGTAGGTGTGCAGGCCGGCGTCCTGAATGGGCAGCAACAGGGCAGTGCGGCCGCTTTCGTTCACGTGGGAATGCCACTGCCCTGGCGGGGTCACGAAGGCGGCACCGGGTTCCCACTCCATGCGCACGGGGTTGCGGATGGTGCCGTCGGCATTGAGCTCGCTGCCCGAGAGGGTGGCGCAACCGGGATCGCAGTCGATCACCAGATCAAGCGCCACCGACTGATGCCGGTGCGGTGGCTGGACGGCTCCGGCCGGCACCATGCCGTACATGGCCCAGAGGGTATGGGTGACCGTGCGGCTGGCAGGCAGGGCGGTATTGGCCAGCAGCAGGCTCAGCCGGTTGCTGCGGGCGCTGCTGGGGTCGGCTGCCAGCAGCGCCAGCTCCTGGCGCAGCCAGCTGCCTGGGTAGTAGGTGGCCTCAAAGCGCGCCTGATCGGGGCTCACACCCAGATGACGGAGCAGAGGAGCGTCGTGCACCCAGTAGAGAACGCTCTCGGCCGTGGCCTCCAGCTGCGGCGTGGCTCCGGCCGGCAGCACGAACAGATCGCCCTGACCCCAGCTCTGGCGGAAGGCCGGGGCGATGCCGTTGCCCTGCCGGTGGCAGCGGCCTTCGCCGTGGAGCACGTAAAACAGGAGGCTGGTGGCGTTGGCGCTGGCCTCGATCGACTCCCCGGCCAGCAGACGAATGAAGTTGGCGGAGAGGGCCGGACTGGTAGCCGGGCCGCTGCAGCCGAGAGCCGCGCTCAGATCAAGGGGCAGCACGGCCGTCGGACCGCTGGCGTGCAGTTCAGGGCCCCAGCGCTGGTCCGGGATCGGTTCGGTCAGCCCGTGGCGGATCGGGTTGGCTGCCTGGCGATAGTCGAACAGCTGGGCGGTGGGGCTTGGGCTGCTTGCAGGTGCTGCGGAGGGCCGGCTCGAGCTGCTCGGCGAGGTGGCGGTTGGTGGCTTGGTCTGGGTCATGGATCCAGCCGCTTGGTGATGTCGGTGAGCCTATTGACGCAAGCCTGGAGCCGGGGGGTGGCCGCCGATGACACCCTTTGGCCTGCTGCCGGCCTCAGCCACCAGCCACGGCCGGCACGATGCTCACTTCATCGCCATCGCTCAAGGGGGTCGCCTGGTTATCGAGGAAGCGGATGTCTTCGCTGTTCACGTAGACGTTCAGGAAGCGCCGCAGCTTGCCCTGCTCATCGGTGAGACGTGCCTTGATGCCGGGGAACTGGCTGTCGAGCTCCTGCAGCAGGGCATCCACGCTGGAGGCTTCCAGTTCCACGCTGGCCTGATCGGCGGTGTACTTCTGCAGCGGAGTGGGAATGAGGACCTGAATCGCCATGGGACTTGGGCAAGGGGGAAGGAAGGAATGAAATCGCCGGGAATCCCGGTGGGCTGGGGTCAGACCCCCATCGGCTCCCATGTGGCGCGATGCAGGGATTGGGCCCGCTCCCAGGCGGCATTGAAGCTGCTGAGCTGAGGTTCGATCGTGTGGGGCTCGCCGACAACCCCGCTGACGGCCTCAAGGGTTTTGAGTCCGTTGCCGGTGATGTAGGCGACGGTGGTTTCGTCTGGATCGATCTTGCCCTGCTCGGCGAGTTTCTTGAGCACGGCGATGGTGGTACCGCCGGCCGTTTCGGTGAACACGCCCTCGGTTTCGGCCAGCAACTGGATGCCGGCCACGATCTCCTCGTCGGTGACGGAGGCGATGGTGCCGCCCGTGCGGCGGGCGATGTCGAGGGCGTAGGGGCCGTCGGCAGGGTTGCCGATGGCGATCGATTTGGCGATGGTGTCGGGCTTGACGGGGGTGATGAAATCACGGCCCGCATCGAAGGCCTGGGCGATTGGTGAGCAGCCCTCGGCCTGGGCGCCGCTGAAGCGCACCGGCTTTTCATCGACAAGGCCGACTTTGATGAATTCGTCGAAGCCCTTGCGGATCTTGGTGAACAGGGAACCGGAAGCCAGCGGCGCCACGATGTGGTCGGGCAGTTGCCAGCCCAGCTGCTCGATCACCTCGTAGCCGAGGGTTTTGGAGCCTTCTGAGTAGTAGGGGCGCAGGTTGATGTTCACGAAGCCCCAGCCGTAGGTGTTGGCCACTTCGGAACACAGCCTGTTGACCTGGTCGTAGTTGCCCTTCACCGCCATCAGGGTGGGGTTGTAGATCAAGGTGCCGAGCACCTTGCCGAGCTCCAGATCAGCGGGGATGAAGACGCAGCACTCAAGGCCCGCATGGGCAGCGATGGCAGCTGTGGAGTTGGCCAGGTTGCCGGTGCTGGCGCAGCTCACCGTGGTGAAGCCGAGCTCGCGGGCGCGGGTGAGGGCCACCGACACCACCCGGTCCTTGAAGGACAGGGTGGGCATGTTGACGCCGTCGTTCTTGATATAGAGGCTCTTGAGGCCGAGGCGCCGGGCCAGACGGTTGGCCCGCACCAGGGGGGTGAACCCGGTGCCCACATCAATGGGATCGCCCTGCACGGGCAGAAATTCGCGGTAGCGCCAGATGGAGGCCGGGCCGGCTTCGATCGTGGCCCGGGTGACCCGGGCGCGGATGGCGTCGTAGTCGTAGACGACTTCCAGAGGCCCGAAACAGACGTCTTCGCAGACGTGGCGGGCTCCGGCGTCGTAGGGGTGGCCGCATTCCTTGCAGCGCAGCCCCGTGAAGGTGGCACGAGAGAGGGTGGCCGTCACAGGCTCACTGCAGCGTTGAATCGAAAGCTAGCAGCGATGAGCAGAAGGCACGGAAATATCCGATCTCTGAAGTCGGGTATTCAGTTACCTTCGGAGTGCCATTCAGGCCGCAGGCTTGTCAGCGTCCGATGCCTGTTTAGCCTCAGCCCGTGCCCCACCGTTTCCCTCGCCTGAAGCCACCGCTGCTGGCGGGCCTGCTGCTCGTGCCCCTGCTCGCCTTCGGCGTGCTCGTGGTCTCGCGGCTGAGCATCGAATGGGCGTGGTACTCGCAGTTCGACTTTCAGCAGGTGCTGTTGCGCCGCTGGATGCTGCAGGTGCTCGGGTTCCTCCTGGTGATGGGAGTCGGGGTCCCGCTGCAGTTGCAGCAACTCCACCGCTGCTGGCGATTGCGCAGCGAGGCCACAGCCAAGCCGTTGCCGCGCCAGCCCCTGCTGCGGATGGGCCCCCTCGCGCTGGTGTGCACGTTGCTGGCCTTGCTGCTGCTGCTCAGCACAGGGCTCATGTTTCTGTTCGTGCAGGCCCGGGGCCTGATCACCGATCCCTTCGATGGCGATGTGGTGAGTGGCCTGTCTGCGTTGGCCGGCCTCTCGCCCGTAGGGGTGGGGCTGCTGGCCGCCCTGCTCGGCCTGTTGCTGCTGGTGCGGCCGCTGCCGGTGCTGCGGCTGGTGCTGGTGGCGGCGCTGGCGGGTTCGGCCACAGCCCTGGCGCGCGGCTGGAGCCTGTGGCTGCCGGCACTGCTGGCCGTGCCGTTCGGTGAAGCCGATCCGCTCACCCATTTCGATCTCAGCTTTTCAGTGCTGCGGCTGCCGGCTCTGCAGCTGCTGCTCAGCGTGCTGATCGCGCAGTTGGTGGTGGGGCTTGCCGGCTGCCTCTGGGTCAGCTTCACCGAAGGATCCAGCCTCAGCGACCTCCGCTTCGTGGGCTTGAGCCGTGACCAGCAGGGCGTGCTCAAGCCCCAGATCGCCGTGCTGGCGGCGCTGGCCTCGCTCAGCAATGCGCTCTCCCCGTTTGCGTTGATGGTGCAGGGGAGCGGTGTAGCGGCAGGCGCCGGCTTCGTCGACCTGCATGTGCGCCTGCCCATCCGGCTGCTGCTGGCCCTGCTGTTGATGCTGGCGGCGCTGGGGTTGGCGCTGCCGGTGCGACGCACCTGGCTGCGCCGCGTGGTGGTGCTCCCGCTGCTGGCCACGGCTCTGCTGCTGCCGGTGGCCGAGTTCGCGGTGGCGCCGCAGGCGCAGCGCTTCTGGGTGCAGCCGCGCGAGCTGGCGGTGGAAACGCCCTACATCGAGCGCAGCATCCGTGCCACCCGGCGCGCCTTCGGCCTTGAGGAGGTGCGCAACACAACCCTGGAGCCCCTGCAACGCATCACCGCCGCCGACCTTGTCGAAGCGCCGGGCACCCTGGCCAACATCCGCCTCTGGGACAGCGGGCCCTTGCTGGCGGCCAACCGCCAATTGCAGCAACTGCGCCTGTATTACACGTTCCCCTCAGCGGCCGTCGACCGCTACGACCTCTCCGCGGCCGGAGAGGACCAGGCCTCCCAGCAGGTGCTGATTTCCGCCAGGGAGCTGGACAGCGCCGCGCTTCCTGAGGGATCGCGCACCTGGCTGAACCGGCATCTGGTCTTCACCCATGGCTACGGCTTCACCGTGTCACCCGTGAATGTGTTCGGGCCTGACGGATTGCCGCTGTTCTTCGTGAAGGATCTCGGTCGCAGTGGCAGGGTGCAGGGCATCTCCCAGCTGGGCATCACGGACGCTGAAGCGCAGGCCGCTTTTCCCGTGGGCCGACCACGCCTGTACTTCGCTTCGGCTCCGGCGCCTTACGCCATCGCGCCCACCAAGGTGCAGGAATTCGATTTCCCTGACGGGGAGCTGAACGTTTACAGCCACTACGACGGTGAACGGGGCATTCCGCTCACCAATGCCTGGCAGCGTTTCACAGCCGCGGTGTACCTGCATGAGCCGCGGGTGCTGCTGGCCGGTTCGTTCACGTCCCGCTCCTTGCTGCTGCTGCGGCGCCAGGTGAATGAACGGGTGGAAGCTCTGGCCCCTTTCCTACGCTTCGAAAGTGAGCCGTACATGGTGACGGTGAACGTGAAGAACGCCTCGGAGTTTGACGAGAAGCACCATCAATACTGGATGCTCGATGGTTACACCACGAGCCGCAGTTATCCCTATAGTGACGCCAACGCGGAAGGCATCCGTTATTTCCGCAATCCTGTGAAAGCCGTTGTGGATGCACAGGATGGCAGGCTGTGGTTCTACGTGAGCGATCCCAGTGATCCGGTGCTGCGCACCTGGCAGCGGGCCTTCCCTGAACTGTTTCACCCGCTCACGGACATGCCGTCAGCCTTGCTGGCCCACATCCGGGTGCCCAACAGTCAGTTCAAGATTCAATCGGAGCGTCTGCTTCGCTATCACGTCACCGATGTGCGCACGTTCTACAACGGCGATGATGTCTGGTCGGTGCCGCTCGAAACCTACGGCTCCGAAACTGTGGCGGTGCAGCCGTATCACGCCACTGTCCAGCTGCCTGGAGAACGGCGGCCGGAATTCGTGTTGTTGCTGCCCTTCTCCCCGGTGCGCCGCTCCAACCTGGTGGGCTGGTTGGCTGCCCGCAACGATCCTCCCCATTACGGCGAACTGTTCCTTGTGCGCTTCCCTCAGCAGCGGCTGTTGCTGGGCCCGGAGCAGGTCACCGCGCTGATCGAGCAGGATCCTCAGATCAGCTTCCAGTTCGGTCTGTGGAACCGAGCAGGAGCCCGACTGGTGCATGGCAACCTGCTGGTCTTGCCGGTGGGTGATGGTCTGCTCTACGTGGAGCCGATCTACCTCGAGTCGGGCAACAACAGCCTGCCGACGCTGGTGCGGGTGGTGGTCACCGACGGGCGCCGCTTTGTGATGGACCGGGATCTTGAACTTGCCCTTGAAAAGCTCACCCAAGGCACCGCCAAAGGCTCCAGCCCAGCCGACTCACTGCCCGCCTTCCCGCCTCCGCCCCTGCCGATCCCCGGTCTCGACACACTCTGAGGCCAGGCTGTGGTAGCAGGACGATTGGAAGCTTTCGCGCGATCAATCAGCTTGCAGCCGCCACACAACCACTGGCCCGAACGTCCCACAGGCAGCAAGGCCGGAAGCTCTGAGCGGCATGGTTCATGGGATGGATAGCCCGAAAGGGGCCTGTGGTTCCATGTCACATCAGACCAATGGGACCGGATGGCTCTCGATGGCATGAGACCAAAGGGCCCATGGCTGCCCGATGCCATAAGCCCGAAATCTCCCCATGAAAAAAGGGCCCGAAGGCCCCAGGGTGGATGTGATTCGCGCGAGCGTGGACTGCGTGAGCCCGACACTGTTGGTTGTCGACAGGCAGATTGTGGACGCTTCAGACGGCCACAGCAGTTTTGGGATCCAGGACGCCTTTGGCGTAAAGGGCGGCGTAGTAGTTGATGTTCTGCTGCTTGATCTTGCTGGCCTGGCCGGCGCACCAGAACTGCTGGTAGCGATCAAGGCACACCTGCTTCATGTAGGCCCGTGCAGGCTTGTTGAAGTGGCGGGGATCGAAGTTGGCAGGATCCTTGAAGGCGGCTTCCCGCACAGCGGCAGTGAAGGCCAGACGGTTGTCGGTGTCGATGTTGACCTTGCGAACGCCATTCTTGATGCCGTTCTGGATCTCTTCGACCGGCACGCCATAGGTTTCGGGAATGGCACCGCCGTACTTGTTGATCATGTCGAGCCATTCCTGGGGCACGGAGCTGGAGCCGTGCATCACCAGGTGGGTGTTGGGGATCGCCTTGTGGATTTCGGCGATGCGGGAAATGGCCAGCACTTCGCCGGTGGGCTTGCGGGTGAACTTGTAGGCGCCGTGGCTGGTGCCGATGGCGATCGCCAGCGCATCCACCTTCGTTTTGGCGACGAAGTCGGCGGCTTCGGCAGGATCGGTGAGCAGCTGCTCGCGGGAGAGGGCACCTTCGAAACCGTGGCCGTCTTCGGCTTCACCCTTGCCGGTTTCCAGGGAACCCAGGCAGCCCAGTTCGCCTTCCACACTCACACCGATGGCATGGGCCACATCCACCACTTCCTTGGTGACGGCCACGTTGTACTCGTAGCTGGCGGGGGTTTTGGCGTCGGCTTCCAGGGAGCCATCCATCATCACCGAGGTGAAGCCGTTGGCGGCGGCACCGAAGCAGGTGGCAGGGCTGTTGCCGTGGTCCTGGTGCATCACCACCGGGATGTCGGGATAGGTTTCGGTGGCGGCGATGATCAGGTGACGCAGGAAAATCTCACCGGCGTATTGGCGAGCGCCGCGGGACGCCTGCAGGATCACCGGGCTGTCGGTTTCATAGGCAGCCTCCATGATCGACTGCACCTGCTCCAGGTTGTTGACGTTGAAGGCAGGGATGCCATAGCCGTTCTCAGCGGCATGGTCGAGCAGCAGCCGAAGGGGAACGAGGGCCATGGGGGAATACCTCTGAGGGTGTGGGTGGGCACGTCGGGGGCACCAGCGCGGTGAACGAGGGGAGGCGGACCAAGAGACCAGGCCACCGGCTTCGAAACCCTGACGCGGGATGCGCGCGACTCTAGGCGATGCTGATCGCTCTCAACCCACCGGCAGGTCCTGGCGCAGGCCGGTGCCGGCGGCGGCGATGGCCAGATCGCAGCAGAGCTGGCTGCGGAAGCCCTCGCTGAGACCCGGCACCATCGGCTGACCGGTGCGCACGCTTTCGGCCCACCAGCGGTGCAGGCGCGCCACCGGGGCAATTCGCCCATCGGCCCAGGTGCGGGCAAAGGCCAGAGCAGGGTCCACCGGTACAGGCTGCAACGCTTCGCCTCGCCCTGCCCGCCAGAGGTGGAAGCCATGCACATAGTCGCTCTGGTTGTCGCTGCCCAGCACCAACGTGCCTTCGCTGCCGTACAACTCGAGCCAGCAGCCGCGCCCCTGGCGGGCCACTGCCGCCAGGCTCACCTGGGCCGGCACCAGCCGCTGGCTTCCAGCACCACTGCCAGCAGCGCTTCCTGTGCCGAAGCCTGTAGCGAGGCCCGCATCGAGTCCCAGCTGCAGCAGGGCGATGTCCTCCGCATCCACGGCAGCCAGGCGGCCGCTGCCATCGGGCAGCGGGCGGGCGTCGATGGCGGTGGAGAGTGTGCCCTGCAGCTCCCGGGTGGGGCCGATCAGCCAGTGCAGCATGTCGAAGGCGTGGGTGCCCAGGGCGCCCAGCACACCGCCACCTTCGCTGCGTTGGGCGTACCAGTTCCAGGGTCGGGAAGCATCGGCGCGGCTGCTCATCAGCCAGTCGAGTTTCACCAGCCAGGGATCGCCGATCACCCCAGCCGCCAGCAGGGCCGCCAGTTGCTGAAACACCGGCACCGCCCGGTATTCGAAGTTGACCGCCACCTGCAGCCCCCGGCTGATCGCCAACCGCTGCAATTCCTCCACTTGCTCCGCCGAAACGCCCACGGGTTTCTCGAGCAGCAGGTGTTTGCCGGCGTCGAGGGCGGCTTTCGCCAGGGCGAAGCGGGGGGCGGGCGGCGTGGCGATCACCAACGCCTCGATGCCGGGGTCCGCCAGCAGGGCCTCGAAGTTTGTGAAGCCAGGCAGGGAGGCGGCGCTGGCGGCCTGCTGAACCCGCTCGTGTCGAGGGTGCCAGAGCGCCACAGGTTCGGTGCGGCCACTGGCGCGCAGGGCCGGCAGGTGCACCTTTTCTCCGAATCCCAGGCCAGCCACCGCTACCCGTAGGGGCGCTGCTTCGAGCAGTGTCATCGGAGGGCCAGCAGGGGGGCGCCGGCGGCGCAGGCTTCTTCCAGCACCGCGCTGATCAGGGCATCCCCGCCGGTGGGTTGCCAGTCGGCGCCGAAGCGGGGCAAGCCATTGACGGAGGTGTCGCGATACAGCCGCTGGCCGCAGTCCAGGTCCATCACATACAGCTGACCGGGCCGTGCCTTGGCCCTGGTGGCGTTACCGGAGTCGTCTGTTTCCGGGGGCGGCGCCGGTTGAAAGCGGCTCAGTACGGAGAGCCAGCCCTCACGGCTCAGCCTCAGGCTGCCCTCATCCCACCACTGGCGCCCTTCCGCTGTGGCAGGCACCTCCTTCCAGCTGACCGGGCCGGCCAGGGCCGCACCGCCCGACAAGCCAGGAGCCGGCAGCAGCAGCGCCGGGAGCAGCGCGAGCAACAGCGCGGCGGCCACGATGAAGCCCTGGAGCCTGCAACCGGAAACCATCGCCCGGGCCAACGACCAGAAACGGTGGGCGGCGAGCTGGGGCGACCAGCGCTGCAAAAGCGGCAGCAAGAGCTGCTTGGTGAGCCAGCCCATCAAGCGGCTACGGCGGGGGTGACGCCATGAAGCCGCAGCAGGCTCGCGAAGGTGGAGCGGAAGCGGGTGCGGGGCACGATCAGGTCGACGAAGCCGTGATCCTGCAGATACTCAGCCGTCTGGAAACCTTCCGGCAGCTTCTCGCGCAGGGTCTGCTCGATCACCCGGCGTCCGGCGAAGCCGATCAGGGCCTTCGGTTCGGCCAGGATCAGGTCGCCCAGCATCGCGAAGCTGGCGGTGACGCCACCGGTGGTGGGGTGGGTGAGCAGGGGGATGTAGAGCAGCTCCTCCTGGCGGTGCCGCTGCAGGGCGCCGGAAATCTTGGCCATCTGCATCAGGCTGAGCATGCCTTCCTGCATGCGGGCCCCGCCAGACGCGCACACGATCAACACCGGATAGCGGCGGAAGGTGGCGGTTTCGATCATGCGGGTGAGCTTCTCGCCCACCACCGAACCCATGGAGCCGCCCATGAAGCGGAAATCCATCACGCCCAGCGCCAGGGGCATGCCCTCGATCCGGCAGAGGCCGGTGATCACCGCATCGCGCAGACCGGTGCTGCTCTGGGTGTCGCGCAGGCGATCGGCATAGCTGCGCCGGTCTTTAAAGGCGAGCGGATCGGTGGGGGAAAGATCGGTATCGAGCGGCTGGAACGTGCCCTCATCGGCGATCAGCCGCAGGCGGGCTTCACTGTCGATGCGCAGATGGTGTCCGCAGCCGCTGCAGACGCTGGCATTGGCAATCAGGTCTTTCCGGTAGACCACCAGGCCGCATTCCGGGCACTTGCTCCAGAGCCCGTCGCCCTCGTCGAGTTCTTGGGGGGCACGCACCACCGGTGCAGCCTTGCGGCGATCGGCGAACCAGTCGAACAGCGACACGGGAGAGGCGACAGGCGCAAGAACGGATCACCATTAAAAGCTGCCGCTGCCGGCGCCATGCCGCTGCAAGCCGCTCAGAGGCTCTGGTAGCCCAGCCAGCCGCCGAACCAGCGCAACCACCAGCCTTCGCCTGCAAGCCACACGGCGATGCCGCCGAAAGCCAGAAAGGGGCCGAATGGAAAGGGCTGATGCGGGCCCAGGCGGCCGGTGAGGCGGCCGATCGAGCCCAGTGCCGCGCCACCCAGCACGGCCAGGGCCACCGCCAGGCCCATGCCCTGCAGCCCGAGCCAGGCCCCCAGCAGGGCCGTGAGCTTGGCATCGCCCAGACCGAGGGCGGGGCGGCCCAGCAGCTTCTCGCCCAGGGCGCTGAGCCCTTCAAACACCAGCAGCCCCACGGCGGCGGCGAGCAGGTGGTTGACCAGCAGCTGGCGGGCGATCGCCTCCGACTGGCTGATCCCCAGCAGCGCGGTGACCACCAGACCCCCCACCAGGCCCCAGCGGCAGAGCGGTTCAGGCAGCCACAGCTGATCGGCATCGATCAGCACCAACGGAACCAGCAGGCTGATCAGCGCCCAGCCGGCAATCATCAGCAGCCAGAGCGGCGGCGCGCCCATGGCGGAAGGGCTGGCCAGCACGACGGCCACCCACAGTCCGGCGGTGAGCAGCTCCACCAGCGGGTAACGGGGAGAGATCGGTGCGTGGCAGTGGTTGCAGCGGCCCCGCAGCCACAGCCAGCCCAGCACCGGCAGGTTTTCATACCAGGCCAGCGTGGTGCCGCAGTGGGGGCAGTGGCTGGGGGGCGAAAGGATCGATTCGCGGCGCGGCAGGCGCCAGGCCACCACGTTCAGGAAACTGCCGACGCAGGCGCCAAGCACGGCTGCCAGCACGGCGATCGGTTCGAGGCTGATGGGGGTCATGGACGTCGGTTGTTGCGGGAGCGTGCGCCCCGCCCGCCAATCATCTCCAGTGGAATGAACCGCTCCTCCGGCAACAGCACCGGGGCTTCGAACACCACCCGGCCCTGATCAGTGGCTTCCTGCAGCACGATCCCCAGCGGTTCACTACCGCCGGGGACATGTTCGCAGTAGTGGTAGTACACCTGACGGGCTCGCCTGAGCACATCGCCGCTGTTGATCCGATCCCAGCGCATGGAATGGTTGGCCGCGCCGGCGGCCCCCCGAATCACGAACGACGGGGGGACGGAACCGGATGAAGAATCAGGAGATGTGGCGATGGAAATCGTCCTCCCCCGGCGCGACCTTTGGGCGCAGCTTAATCGGTCAGAAGAGGCTCTTCTTATCCTCGATCAGCCGGTGGATGATCGGGGTGAGGATCAGCTCCATCGCGAAGCCCATCTTGCCGCCGTTCACCACGATGCTCGTGGGGCTCGACATGAAGGAGCCGTTGATCATGCGCAGCAGGTAGGAGAAATCGATCCCCCACTTCTCCCGCGCCCCTTTGCGGAAGTGAATGATCACGAAGCTCTCGTCAGGGGTGGGGATGTTGCGGCAGATGAATGGGTTGGAGGTGTCCACAGTGGGCACCCGCTGGAAGTTGATGTCCGTGCGGCTGAACTGGGGGCAGATGTGGTTGATGTAGTCGGGCATGCGCCGCAAAATCGTGTCTACGATCGTTTCGGCGGAGTAGCCCCGCTCGGCGTTGTCACGGCTGATCTTCTGGATCCATTCCAGGTTGGCGATCGGCACCACGCCGATCAGCAGGTCGACCAGGGAGGCCACGTCGTAGCCGTCGCCCTCCACGCCGCCGTGCAGGCCTTCGTAGAAGAGCAGATCGGTGCCGGTGGGGATCTCTTCCCAGGGTGTGAACTGACCGGGATCGAGCTGGGTGCCAAGCCGGGCGTTGTGCTCGGCGGCCTCTTCGACCGAGTGCAGGTAATAGCGCTTCTTGCCGCTGCCGGTTTCGCCGTAGGCCCGGAACAGATCCTCGAGTTGATCGAAGAGGTTGGCTTCCGGACCGAAGTGGGAGAAGTTGATGCCGTTGGCCTGGGCCTTCGCCATCTCCTCCTTCATCGGGCCGCGCTCGAAGCGGTGGAAGCTGTCGCCCTCCACCACCACCGGCTGGATGCCCTCCCGCTGGAAGATGTGCTCGAAGGCGCGCTTGACCGTGCTGGTGCCTGCGCCCGAGGAACCGGTGACAGCCACGACCGGGTGACGTTTGGACATCGGTGCAGCGGGGGAGAAACGAGGCTGTGAGTTTGGCAGGTCGCCGGTCAGAGGGCTTCCAGCAGACGATCACCGATCGCGGCGCAGCCCAGCCGCGTGCAGCCGCTGGCGAGGTCGGCCTCACCGATCAGGTCAGCGGTGCGGCAGCCCGCCGCCAGCACCTGGTCGACGGCCCGCTCCAGGGCGTCGGCGGCTTCAGGCCGCTGCAGACCCACCCGCAGCAGCATGGCGGCCGAGAGCACCATCGCCATCGGATTGGCCACATCCTGGCCGGCGATGTCGGGTGCTGAGCCGTGCACCGGCTCGAACAGGCCCGGCCCGTCGCTGCCCAGGGAGGCAGACGGCAGCATGCCGATACTGCCGGTGAGCATGGCGGCTTCGTCGCTGAGGATGTCGCCGAAGAGGTTGCTGGTGAGCAGCACATCGAACTGCTTGGGCCAGCGCACCAGCTGCATGGCGGCGTTGTCGACGTAGAGGTGACTGAGCTCCACCGCCGGATAGTCGGCGGCCATCGCCGTGACCCGGTCGCGCCAGAGCTGGCTCACATCGAGCACGTTGGCCTTGTCGACCGAACACAGCCGTCCGCGACGTTCCGTCGCCAGCTGGAAGGCCACCTTGGCGATGCGATCGATTTCGTAGTCGCTGTAGGCCATGGTGTTGAAGGCACGCACATGCCCACCGGCCTCCACCCGGCCTTTCGGGGTGCCGAAGTAGACGCCGCCGGTGAGCTCGCGCACCACCATCAGGTCGACGCCCTCGATCACCTCAGGCTTGAGGCTGCTGGCGCCCGCCAGGGCCGGAATGATCTTCACCGGGCGCAGGTTGGCGAACAGGCCGAGGCCGGCCCTGAGGGCCAGCAGGCCACTTTCCGGGCGCTGTTCGCGCGGCAGGCCGTCGTAGCGGGGACCACCGATCGCCGCCAGCAGCACCGCATCGCTCTGGCGGCAGGCCTCGAGTGTGCGCTCCGGCAACGGCACGCCGCAGGCATCGATTGCCGCTCCTCCCACCGGCTGTTCGTCGAAGCTGAAGGAAAAACCGTGGCTGGCGCTCACTGCCTCCAGCAGCCGCCTGGCCACCGCTGTGATCTCCGGACCGATGCCGTCGCCGGGCAGGAGGGTGATCCGGTACGTGGTCATGCGTTCAGCCGAGGCGGCGGGGGCAACTGGCGAGATTACCGGCTCAGGCGCTGATCCACACGCACAGCCATCGACCCACCCGCACAGTCCTCAGGGGTCGCCGGCGGCGGCCTTGAGCTGGCGCACGCTGCGGGCCAGCTCCGGCAACTTGCTGAAGGCGGCCGAGCAGCGCAGCCACAGGCGGTTCGGGATCGCCGGATAGCCGCTCACCACCTCGCCGGCGGCGATGTCGCCGTGCAAGCCCGACTTGGACGAGGCGATCGCCCGATCCCCGATCGTGGTGCGGTTGGCCACACCCACCTGGCCCGCCAGGATCACACCGTTGCCGAGACGGGCGCCACCGGCGATGCCCACCTGGGCGGCCAGCGCACAACCCCGGCCGGTGACGACGCCGTGGCCGATCTGCACGAGGTTGTCGATCTTGGTGCCGGCGCCGATGCGTGTCTCCCCCACCGATGGGCGATCGATCGTGGTGCCGCAGCCCACCTCCACCTGCTCCTCCAGCACCACCAGGCCGGTCTGGGGCATCTTGCGCCAGCCATTGGCGGTGGGCACGAAGCCAAACCCCTCCGAACCGATCACGGCGTTGGAGTGCACCACACAGCCGCGCGCCAGACGGCTGCCGGGATGGAGCACCGCATTGGCATGCAGCTCACAGCCCTCAGCCAGGTGCACGTCGGGGTACAGCACCACGCCGGCATGGAGCACGCAGCCCTCACCCACGAGGCAGTCGGCCCCCACCACCACATGGGCGGCGATGTGCACGCCGGTGCCGACGCTGGCGCTCGGATCGATCACCGCCGACGGGTGAATGCCGGCGGGCCAGTGCCGGGGCGGGTGCAGTGCCGCCAGGGCCTCAGCGAACCCGAGCCGCGGATCCTTCAGGGCCACCCAGGCCATGCCCCGTTCCTGCGCCAACTGCTGCAGTTCCGGGTCGAGCGGCAGCAGCAGCGCCGAGGCGTGGCAGGTGGCCAGGGCGGCACTGAGCTGGTGGCCGGGCTCGAGAAAGGACAGCTGGCCGGCAGCGGCCTGATCCACGGCGGCTGCCCCGCTCAGCTCGGGGTCGCCTGCCAGATGCCGCGGTGCGGAGTCGTTGAGCAGGCCCCGCTGGGCGAGCTGGAGCAGCAGGGTGCTGAAGCGCATGCTGCCGGAGCCGCGAACTGAGGCCGGATCGTAGGCCTGCCCTGCGGTCAGTCGCTGGCGGGTGCCAGGGCCGTGAGCACCAGATGGTCGCGGTGCACCACCGCCGCTCCTGCCGGTTGCTGCAGCTCCCGCTGCACGTCGCTGCTGCTGAGGCCCAGCACCTGCCGCACCTCCTCGCTGCTCAGGGCGCAGAGGCCCCGGCCGATTTCCTCTCCCTGCAACGACACCAGCCGCACCGCGTCCTGGCGGCCGAAGCGGCCCTCCACGGCGCGGATGCCCACCGCCAGCAGGGACGCGCCCCGCTCCACCAGCGCCTTCTGCGCCCCTGCATCGATCACCAGATCCCCTTTGGGCAGCAGGGCATGGGCCATCCAGCCCTTGCGGTCGGCCAGGGGTCTGGAGCTGGGCTGAAACACCGTTCCCACTTTCTCGCCTGCCACCAGGGCCTCCAGCACGCGCGGGTCGCGGCCGTCCGCCAGCCGCACGCGCACCCCGCTGGAGGTGGCGATGCGGGCGGCAGTGAGCTTGGTGGTCATGCCGCCGGTTCCCCAGCGCCCGCCCCCGCTGGCCACGCTGCTGAGCCGGGCCAGCTCCTGGAGGTCACGCACCTCCTCGATCGGCTCGACTGTGGCATCGCTGCGGGGATCACCGGAATAGAGCCGGTCGACATCGGTGAGCAGCACCAGTTCCTCGGCGCCGATCGCCACCGCCACCAGCGCCGAGAGGGTGTCGTTGTCGCCGAAGCGCAGTTCGTCGGTGGCCAGGGTGTCGTTTTCGTTGACGATCGGAATCACGCCCCAACCCAGCAGGTGTTCCAGGGTGCGGCAGGCGTTCTGGTAGCGGCGACGCGAGGCCAGGTCGCCGCGGGTGAGCAGCACCTGCGCCACACGCACGCCGTGGCTGGCGAAGGCTTCGGCGTAAAGCCCCATCAGCTGGCCCTGCCCCACCGCCGCCGCCGCCTGCAGCGCCACCACTTCGGTGGGGCGCTTTTCCAGCTGCAGGGCGTGGCAGCCCAGGCCCACGGCGCCGCTGGTCACCAGGGTCACCTGATCGCCCCGGCGACGTTGCTGGCTGAGGCTGGCCGCCAGATCGGCGATCACACAGGCGGTGTCGCGATCCGCCGAGCCCCGCAGCAGGCTGGTGCCCACCTTGATCACACGTCGCGTCATCCCTTCAGGTCCGCTCCCGCCAGCCGCGCCAGCCGCACCTCCAGCCGTTGCAGATGGTCGACGCGGCAGGGCAGCCCGTGCACATCCACCGGCTTGGCCAACACCGTGAACAGGCCGAGCCTGTTGCCGACCAGCACATCGGTGAACAGGCGATCCCCCACCACGGCCACCTGCCGCGCCGGCAGATTCAGCTCAGCCAGCACCCGCCGCAGGGTGCTGCGGCGCGGCTTGCCCGCTGACACGGTGTAGGGGAGGTCAAGCTGATCCGCCACCGCTCCGATGCGGCGCCGGGACGGGTTGTTGCTGAACAGATGAATGCGCAGGTGCGGCTTGGCTTGAATCAGCCACTGCTCCACGGCAGGCGGCAGCTGCGACTGCCGGCGCGGGATGAGGGTGCGATCCACATCCAGCACCAGCGCCTTGATGTTCTGGGCGATCAGCCGCTCCAGCGGCAGGCCGGCCAGGCTGGTTTGCAGCTCCCAGTCGGGTTGCAGCAGGTGGCGGGAGGTCACCCAGCGCTCTCCCTGTCGTCGAGTTCAGCCTCGATTCGCGGCTGCACGCGGTCGAATTCCTCGCCTTCCACCAGCACTGCTTCGCCGTTGTGCATGCGGGCCACCACGAAGAAGGGGTCGAGCGGAATGTACAGGCCGTACTCCTGGTCTTCGACCATGAAGCTGACGAGCAGCTCGTAGGTGTCGGTGTCGTCGTCTTCGTCGCCGTCCTCGTCGTCGAGATCCTCCGGATCGGGCTCCTCCAGCTCACCGCTCACCGTGAGCGTGACGGCGGAACGCACCAGGGTGAGGTCGTGCTCCTGCAGCACCACATCGGCCACCGACAGGATCGGTTCGGTGGCATCGAGGGTTTCGATCGGCTCCGGTTCGTCGTCGCCCTGCAGGCGGAACAGGCACACCGGGGTATCGACCGGCGTGAGCAGGGCGTAATCGTGCCCATCAAGCGGGATCAGTTGTTCGAGGAAGCAGAGCAGCTGGCGGTCGTGGTCGTCACGGACGAGAACCGTGGGCACGTCACCGGATCCTGTGATCGAGGGGCCTTCGGCACTCATGGAGGGGGAGTCAGACCCTCTCAGAATGTCTCAGCGTCGGCCTGCTGTCCGCAGGGGGGTCGCCAAGGTCACCGGCTCGTCACCTTCCCGCAACCATTGCTCCAGCAGCAGCGCCGCTGCGGCACTGTCGAGGGCGCCGCTGCGGTCACCGTGCAGGCAGTGGCGCTCGCCCGCTTCCCAGCTGCTCGCGTGCTCATCCACCCAGGCCAGCGGCAGGCTCAGGTGGCGGGCCAGCCGTTCGCCGTAGCGGCGGCAGTGGGCCGCCTGGGGCGTGGGCTGCTGGTGGCTGTCGAGCGGCAGCCCCACCACCAGCGCCTGCACCCGCCGGCTGGCGCTGAGGACGCGCAGGGTTTCCAGGTCGTGGGCGAAGGCCCCGCGCGCCAGTGCCGGCAGTGGGGTGACCGTGAGCCCGAGCGGATCGCAACCGGCCAGGCCGATGCGCCGCCGCCCCACATCCAGCGCCAGCACGGAGCGGGGCTGTGGGGGTTGGCGTTGTTGCCGCGTGCCGGGGGTGGCGCTCACCGGAGGGTGGACAGCGCACTGGAGGAGGCACTCACCAGTGCCCGCGTTGGGCGTGCGGCGGGCGTGAGCGCCGACGGTCCTGCAGGGGTGGGCACCGTGCGACGGCGCGGTTTGAACGGCTCGAGCACGGTGTCGAGGCGCCAGTTGGCGGCGCGGCTGCTGGCCTGCTCGTGGCGGCGCCAGACGCTGCGCGCCATCAGCAGCCGCTCGCCTTCCAGGCTGGCGCCGATGCTGCGCAACCAGGCGCAGCGCTCCGCATCGCCGGCATCACTGCAGAGGCGCACCACCGGATCGCTGGCCACCGCCTGGATCAGCAGGTGCTCCAGCGCCGGGCCGTGCAGCCGCGACCAACCGGGATGCACCGTGAGCTGCACATCCACCGGGCCATGGCCCTGGTGATGCAGCCGGCGCACGCCCGCCACTGCCTGCTGGCGGCTGGGGTCGAGCCAGAGCGCACTGGGGCCGCTGCTCTGGTCGAGCAGATCCTCCACCCGGCGGTCAAGCAGCTGGCGCAGCAGCGCCGGGCAGGCCGCCTGCTCCAGGTGCAGCATCAGGCCGGCGGTGCGCCGATTCAGGGGCCGCAGTTGCAGGTCGCCAGGGGGCGGCAGAGCCGGGCCCGGCTCTGCCGGGGCGTTCCACAGCCAGGAGACCTCGTGCCGCAGGGGCTGAAAGCCCTGCTCCCGCAGCAGTGCCAGCCGGTCGGTGTCGGTGCTGTCACAGCGGGCGATCCAGCTGGCGGCACCGCTGCAGCGGTGCAGCGCCTCGCGCAGCAGGCCCGCCTGGATCTCCTGGCCGCTGAGGCTGCCTGGCCGCTGCAGGGCGGTGCGTGCCACCCGCAACGCCTCCACACCCCAGCAGCTGCCACTCCGGTTGAGGCGTCGCACCACGCTCACCCCCAGCATGCAATCGGCTGTCTCGTAGGCCACCAGAACCTCAGGAACCAGGGGCGGGCGCTGCACCAGGGCACTCAGCAGGCGCTCCGGCTGACGCAGCAGAAGGGAGCGCTGCAAGAGCGGCTGCAGATCAGCGAAGGCGGCATCGTTCAGCAGCGGCAACGACCAGCCCTGCAACGGCTCGATCCGCAGCTCCCCCGGCGCGGCGAGCGGGTCACCTCCCGAGGGGCGTAGGGGGATGGGGTGCCGCACGTGACTTCAGTCGTGACCCGACTGTATCGGTTCTGGACCGGCTGGCCGGAGGGGTGCCAGCGCGTGAGGGTCAGGCGGGGCGGACCACCACCAGAGGCGTGCGCTCGTTGGCATTGCCGGCCGGATTGGGCCGCAATGCCCGCTGCAGCAGGCCCTCATCGCAGCCTTCGCTGGCGGCCAGCACCTTCACCCGGCCCAGATCATTCACATCCACCACCGCCACCGGCACGCCCAGTTGCCTGGCCAGTTCACGGCAGCTGCGCTCGGGGTGGGCCGGGCCCAACACGATCGTCTGGTCGTAGGGGGGGGTGGTGCCGGTGATGTCATCGATCAGGCGTGCCTGCTCTCCCGCCAGGCGGTAGAAGCCGCCGCGGCTGCCCACCAGTTTCATCAGGGTGCCCGCCAGCCAGGCGCACAGCACCCGCGCCGGGCCCACGTCGTCGATCAGGGTCTGCAGGCCGCAGGCGGTGGCCAGGCTGCTGGTGGGATGGAACACCCGGCAGAGCAGGCGGGCCAGGGCCGATGGCTCCACCATGGCCGGGTGCTGGTAGCGGCCCTGCATCACCGCCAGCGGTGTTTCGCCGATCGTGAGGATGTCGCCGGGTTGCAGCACGGCAGCGGCGTAGCGGCGCAGAACGTCGGCGGGATCATCCAGCACGCCGAGCAGATGGGTGGGCAGCGGCAGCACCTGACAGGCTTCCCCTGCTCGCCAGCGGGCGGTGGCGGGTTGCAGGGGCTCGGGCTTGCGCAGGGGTATCAGCAGACCGTCACGGCGTTGCAGCCGTCCAAAGGGGCCGTAGTTGATCCACAACACCTCGAGCCAGAGGGTGTCGATCAGGGCAAGGGGATTGATCGGCTGCTGCCCGGCGGCGCCATCAGACGGCCGGCCGGCCGGCGCGGCGATCGTGAGCGAGACGCGGGCCTCCGTCTGCTTGTTCCCTTTGACGATGTAGGCCGCCCAGTAGCCATCGGCGCGGGTGTCCTCATCGGGATGGGCGGCGGTGAGGCGGGCCGTGACGGTGACCCCGCTCAGGTCGCCCTTGCCCAGCAGGGTGGGCCGCAGCTCCACTTCCGGCACCATCACCTCCATGCGGGCATGGGGGTTGCTGAGGCGAAGCACGCCTTCCACGGTGATGGCCCCCGCGACCGCCGCAGGGGCCGCTCCGGTAGTGGCGGCTGGGTGCTCCTGCACCGTCCAGTCATGGGAATCCAGCCGCAGCGGTGAAGCGGGCCGCAGCCGGTGGCGCAGCTCCAGCCACAGCAGCAGGGCGCCGAAGCCAAGAGCGGCGATCAGGGCCAGGCACAGAGGAGCGGGCAATGGGGCCACGGAGTGCTGCGGGCGGCGAAACAGCGGGAGCGTAGATGGTGGCCTCAGCACCGCCCTAGCTTTCTGGGCGGCAGCACGCCGGCACGCCATGAAGAAGACCTTCGTTCTCGATACGAACGTTCTGCTGCACGACCCGCGGGCGCTGGTGCGCTTCGAGGACAACAACGTCGTGATTCCGATTGAGGTGGTCGAGGAGATCGATCGCTTCAAACGCGACAGCAGCGAGAAGGGCCGCAATGCCCGTCAGGTGTCGCGCCTGCTCGACGGGCTGCGTGAAAAGGGCAACCTGGCGGAGGGGGTGGAGATCGACCCGATCGCCCACGGCCAGCTGAAGGTGGTGTTCTGCCGTAGCGAAACACTCAGCCAGTTGCCGCCGGAACTCAAATCGGGCAACGGAGACAACAACATCCTGGCGGTGGCGCTGGAGCAGCGCCTGCAGGGCGTGATGGGCAGCCAGCCGCCCGTGATCCTGGTGACCAAGGACACCAACCTGCGCATCAAGGCCGATGCGGTGGGCCTGATCGCTCAGGACTACACCAGTGACAAGGTGGCGATCGCCGATCTCTACCCCGGCACCGCCGAGTGGTGGGTGAACGCCGCCCAGATGGAGCAGTTGCAGCGCGAGGGCAGCCTGGCCGTTGCCGAACTGCCTCCGCCGCCGCCCGAGGCTCCCCCGCTGCAGGCCAACGAGGGCGTGACCCTCGTGGATGCGGCCCAGCCCGGCCACACCCTGCTGGCGCGCTACTGCTCCGCTGCCGCCCAGCTGCGGCCTCTGGCCAAGGTGTCCCGCACCAAGCTGGGCCGGGTGTCGGCGCGCAACCGGGAGCAGACCTTCGCGCTCGATCTGTTGCTCGATGCCTCGATCCAGCTGGTGACGCTGGTGGGCAAGGCCGGCACCGGCAAGACCCTGCTGGCCCTGGCGGCCGGTCTGCATCAGGTGGCCGATGACCACACCTACCAGCGCCTGCTGGTGACCAGGCCCGTGATCCCCCTCGGCAAGGACATCGGCTTTCTGCCCGGAGACCTGCAGGAAAAGATGGGCCCGTGGATGCAACCGATCGTGGACAACCTCGACTATCTGCTCGGCAGCGACGACCCTGGCCAGGCACCGGCCCGTGGCGCCCGTGGCCCGCGCAACAACTGGCTGGATCTCAAGAGCATGGGTCTGCTGGAAGTGGAGGCGATCAGCTACATCCGCGGCCGCTCGATTCCCAACCAGTTCATGGTGGTGGATGAAGCCCAGAACCTCACCCCCCATGAGGTGAAAACGATCGTGACCCGGGTGGGTGAAGGCACCAAGATCGTGTTCACCGGTGATCCCTACCAGATCGATAATCCCTACGTGGATGCTGACAGCAACGGGCTCACCTGGCTGGTGGAGAAGTTCAAGGGACAGCAGCTGGCCGGCCACGTGACCCTGCAGAAAGGAGAACGCTCTGCTCTGGCGGAGCTGGCGGCGAATCTGCTCTGAGCCGCTCAGATCATCTGGGCGGGGTCAATGCAGCGGTCGAAGGCTTCCGGGCTGATCTCTCCAAGCACCAGCGCCGCTTCGCGCAGGCTGAGCCGGTGCACATGAGCGTGGCGGGCGATGCGGCAGGCACCGTCGTAACCGATCGCCGGAGCCAGCGCGGTGACCAGCATCAGGCTCTGATCCAGCAGGGTTTCGATGCGGGCGCGGTCGGGTTCGAGCCCTTCGATGCAGTGTTCACGGAACGCGTGGCAGCCGCCGGCCAGCAATTCGATGCTCTGGAGCAGGTTGAGCGCAATCAACGGCTTGAACACGTTGAGCTCGAAGTTGCCCTGGCTGGCGGCCATCTGCACGGCCGTGTTGTTGCCCATCACCTGCACGGCCACCATCGTGAGGCTCTCGCACTGAGTGGGATTCACCTTGCCGGGCATGATGCTGGACCCCGGTTCGTTCTCAGGCAGCACCAGTTCCCCCAGCCCGCAGCGGGGGCCGCTGGCCAGCCAGCGGATGTCGTTGGCGATCTTCATCAGGCTGCCCGCCAGGACCGTGAGCGCGCCATGGGCACCGGCCAGCGGTTCATGGCCCGCCAGGGCCTGAAATTTGTTGGCGGCGCTAGTGAAGGGCAAGCCGATCCGTTCCGCCAGCCGTGCAGCCACCGCCTCGCCGTAGCCCCTGGGGGCATTGAGGCCGGTGCCCACCGCCGTGCCGCCGATCGCCAGTTGCAGCACCTGGGGCAGCAGCAGACGCAAGCCAACGGCGGCCAGCTGCAGCTGGGCCACGTAGCCGCTGAATTCCTGGCCCAGGCTGAGCGGCACCGCATCCTGCAGGTGGGTGCGGCCGATCTTGATGATGCTGCTGTAAGCCTCTGCCTTGGCAGCCAGGGTGGCGGCGAGGGCTTCCACCGCCGGCAGCAGGGTGCGTTCGAGCTCGATCGCCACGGCGATGTGCATCGCGGCGGGAAAGGTGTCGTTGCTCGACTGGCTCAGATTGACGTGGTCGTTCGGATGGACAGGCCGCTTGCTGCCGAGCGTGCCACCGGCAGCGTCGATCGCCCGGTTGGCGATCACCTCATTGACGTTCATGTTCGTCTGGGTGCCGGAGCCGGTCTGCCAGACCTTGAGCGGGAATTCCGGATCGAGCGCTCCTGAGGCCACCTCTTCGGCCGCTGCCACGATCAGCTCCGCGAGCTCGGCCGGCAGCCGGCCCATGTCGCGGTTCACCTCGGCGCAGGCCGCTTTGAGCTGGCCGAACGCGTGCACCAGCTGCAGCGGCATCGCCTCCCCGAAGGGGAAGAAATGCAGGGAGCGCTGGGTCTGGGCGCCCCAGTAGTGCTGGGCCGGCACCTCCACCGGGCCCAGGCTGTCGGTTTCGGTGCGGGTGGCCATCAGCTGCCGGACACCACTTCGCTGTTGAGCTCGTTGAAGCTGCGGGTGCTGGTGGCCCGCTCGCCGCCGGCGGGTTCCACCCCGGTGGCCTTGCTGAGCACGGCACTGATCGTGGTGGTGTTCACCTGTCCGTTGGCGTCGAGCAGCACCTTGCCATCGCCATCAAAGACAACCACCTGGGGAATGGTGCCGTTCCAGTAGTGCACCGGATCGTCAGCACCCTGATCGGCCAGTCCCTGCAGCGGATCGGTGGTGAGGGGGATCAGCTCCACCGTGCGGCCCCACAGGCGCTGCAGCTCCGAGAGCACCGGCGCGAACTGTTTGCTGTCGGCGCTGTCATCGAGATAAAACACCAGCACGACAGGCCGATGGTCGGCGCGGGCCTGGGCCAGCGTGCTGCGGGGTGGCACCAGCGAGCCATTGCCCGCATAGAGAGCAAAGATGTTGCCGTCGTAGCTGTTGGTGGTGAGCGAGGCCAGAGCCGGTCTTGGAGCCAGCAGCAGGAACAGCGCCACCAGCAGCGCCAGGCTGCGGCGGATCAGGAAGGGAAAGGCGTTAGAGCGCAGCAACTGAAGCGGGAGGCGGGTTGGGGTCATTGTGACGCCCAGCCGAAAGACCAGGGCCCAGCCGCCGCTTAGGGACGGTTGATGCCTTTGCCCATTCCCTGCAGGATGCCCCGGCCGATCAGGCCGATGGCCCGGCCGATCACCTGGGTGAGCACCACCACCAGCAGATCGCCCAGCTGGCGCAGGAACGCCTGCAGCTGCGGTGCCAGGGCATCGCGGGCTTCAAGAGCCAGCGTGACCGTCTGCTGCAGCCAGCCCAGCTGCCGCAGCTCCCGGTCGCGGGGTTCGGTGAGCAGCAACGGCGTGATCCTGCCCGCCTCCAACCGATAGAGCAGCCTTCGGCTCTCATAGAGCTGGATCGGGCGCTCGAACCAGCTGCTCCAGCGCTGCTGGGCATTGAGCTGGTTGCGCAGACGTTCGAGGCTGCGGGTGGCCAGCAGCTCATTCACCAACAGGTAGCGCCTCAGTTCCGGCCAGTCGCCACAGCAGGCCAGCAGCTCGGCGCTGATCAGCTCGGCGGTGCGGATCAGCCAGTTGCTCACCAGGGCTTCCAGGTGCAGCAGGGCAGTGGGTTCATCGGGAGACAGCAGGCGGCCGTCCACCAGCAGCGGTTGCCCCCCCATCAGCGCATTCAGCATCGGCAGGGAAGCGGGCAGTTCCGGGTCGTCGCTGGTGAGCACGGTGGTGCTGCTGAGGTGGTCGGCCACCGGCAGCAGCACACCATCGAGAGGAAGCCGCACGTAGGCCCCGGCCACCTGCCGCAGGGCATGGCGGCGCAGTTCCGGCTGCAGCGCCTGCCAGCGGGCCTCAAGCGTGTCGGTGGCCGGCCGTTCCTCACGTAGCCGCAGCAGCAGCTGATCGAGCTGGCCCAGCAGGGCGAGCAGCAGGTCGCGGCGCCGCTCCACGCTCAGCCCCTGCAGTGCGAACAGGGTGCCGGCATGCGGATCGAGCGACCCCGACAGGCTGGACTCCTGGAGCCGCTGGCGGATGGCGCTCCACACCCCTTCGGCGGTGCGTTGCCGCAGGGTGATCGCCGTGCTGCCGCTGGCCGGAGGTTGCGGCAGGTCGCCAATGACAGCCTGGCTGGGCAGTCCACCGTCGTCGCTGATCTGGGCATCGCCCCAGGCCAGCACCAGCGGCCCCCACAGCCAGAGCAGCAAGGAGCGGGCGGCGCCCAGCTCGCGCAACCGGCCCTCCAGGATCAACTGCAGCAGGAAGGTGTCGGGTGGCGGGGTCAGCAGGCGACGGCAGAGGCGCAGCTCCGCATCGATCTGCTGCAGGCCGCTCTGCAGCAGCCATTGCCCCAGCCCGATCGGCCCCATCAGCGGCGTGGCCTCTGGGGCAGGAGCCCCGTCGCCCTGAAGCTCCACCACTCGCCCACCGGCCAGCAGGGTGCCCACCGCTGCCAGCAAGGTGTCCGGATCGGGGTCCTGCAGAAGGCCGGCCACGGGCAGTTGCAGCAACCAATCGCTGGAGCAACCCGGCTGCGCGGGCAGCAGCAACAGCAGCGGGGCAGGCTGCCAGCGCTCCTCCAATCGCTGCAGCTCTCGCAGCATGTTGGCGGGCTGCACCGGCGCGCTCACGCTCCAGATCAGCAGCTGGGGCGCACGGCTGCAGGCGGTTGGATCGGTGAACACCTCGGCGGCACAGGGCGCGGCACTCAGCAGGCGGCTGAGGCCATCGCGCAGCAAGGGGTCGGCGAACAGCAGGATCCTGGGACGGTTAGTTGCCGTGGCTGGAGAGTCCTCAGGGGCTGGTGTCACTGGGGGCGTGCGCTCATTGGAGCCAAGGTAACGACCTGACGGCGAATTCTCCAGCTTGATTGGAGGCCAGTGAAGTGAACAGATGCGGTCTGGGGGCTGTGCCGATCACGTTGTGCAGGCCTTGCTTTTTCCCTGATCCCCAGGTCAACGGTGGCGACGGGTCCTGGCAGGGGGCTGGGAGTTCAGGCTTGCCGTCACGAATGCGCTCCATTGGTGTTGTCTTGCCGCATTCCTTAGCGGTTCTGTCCCGCTGGATCGGCGCCATCCAACATCCCATCCAACGCGCCATCCACGCGCCATCCACGCGCCATCCAAAGACAGCCGGCTGGCCTGAAAGTCATGTCTTCACTACCAGACCATCAGCGCCCTGAATCGGGATTTGGTTGCAGAGCTGGAGGATGGGTTGTGTCTCGCAGAGAATCCTGAGGGGTCTTTTCTCTTTCCTCGATGGGGATGACATCTGGATTCGCCAGCTTACGAATCCTGTGAGCTGCGACTCCAATAACCCGCGTTTCTGGTTGCCTGCGGAATCCGCCGTTTCTGGAGTTGGTTCGTTCTGAAGTGTGTCCGTCCTGGCTTAAGTCGTTTGACGCATTCACTATCTCGCGATTCAACCTTCCGCGAAGGAGCAACTATTGCCCCGGAAGGATCCACACGCCTTCTTCATCATGAGCGACAAAACGAGATGGCGAGAAAGCGATGCTTCCAGAGGCTCCCACCAGCGGTGAAGAATCGCACAGCCATGGATTCCACCTGCGTCGAGTCGAAACGTCTGGATGCACGTTCAGATTCGTCGAGCTGTCCCCGTTGTTCTGGCCCCCTTCGGTTAATGTCGTCCCCGCAGGTTGCAGCAAAGAGGAACATTCTCGTGATGTCACAAGCTGACATTGGATGTCAGTTGGATTGATTTCACGTCACTTGAAAGCATTGGATGGAACTGATTCTCGCCACCTGTTTTCCCCTGAGCCCCTCCACCGCGCTCACTGGCGGGGCCGACCGGCCAGCTGCAGGGTGTACGACTCGATCGTGTAGCCAGTGAGCTCTTCGATGCGGCGGACCAGGTCATCGGGGAGCACCACGTCAAGGTCCTGGATTTCACCGCTCACCAGGCAGGTGAGATGGCTGTGGGGGTCGCTGCGGTAGCCGTAGAGGCGCCCATTGGCGCGGTCGAGGCACTCGATCACTCCAGCGCTCTGCAGAGCTTCAAGATTCTGATAGACGGAGGTATGGCCGATGCGGCGGCCTTGTTGATTGAGGCGCTCGAAGATGTCGCGGGCACTGAGGTGGCGCCGCTCTCGCCAGAGCAGTTCCAGCACAAGCTTGCGTTGGCGGCTGAGGCGCATGCCCAGGTCGCGGCAGCGCCCGAACACCTCGATCACCCCCGCGAGGGCGGTGGGGCCTGTGCTCTGCCCGTTGGTCAGCGGTGGGGCAGTCGCAGCCTTCACACGTGGATACGAATGCTTTACCTCAACCTTAATCGGTTTGCCCCTGGGGTAACGGATCGGCCCCTAGCAGACGCTCGGCGGAATCGGATCCTGTAACCGCTCCGGTCCCACGGCCTGCAGGGCTTCACGAAAGTCGATCGCTCCGTCGTAGAGCGCCCGGCCCACGATCACCGCCTCCACGCCCAGCGGCTCCAGGGCCAGCAAGGCCAGCAGATCGGTGACGGAACCCACGCCGCCGGAGGCGATCACCGGCACCGGGCTGGCGGCGGCCATCGCGCGGAGCGCCTCCAGGTTCGGGCCGGCCAGGGTGCCATCGGTGGCGATGTCGGTGCTCACGATCGCCGCCACACCGCTGCCTTTGAAGCTGGCCGCGAGCGCCGTAGCCTCCACGGCGCTGTCCTCCAGCCAGCCTCGGGTGGCCACCTTGCCGCCTCGGGCATCGATGCCCACAATGATCCGGCCGGGGAAGCGGGCCGCCAGCGCCTGCACCAGCTCCGGCTGTTCGATCGCCACCGTGCCGAGGATCACCCGCTCAAGGCCGGCGGCAAGCAGCGCCTCTGCCCGCTCTGCCGTGCGTACACCGCCGCCCAGCTGCACCGGAATACGGAGCGCCGCCGTGATCGCGCGCACCACCGCATCGTTGACCGGTTCACCACTGCGGGCGCCATCGAGATCCACCAGATGCAGCCGCTCGGCCCCCTGGCTCTGCCAGTCGAGGGCCTGCGCCACCGGATCGTCGTTGAAGTGGGTGACCTGGTCGTAATCGCCCTGGTGCAGCCGCACGCAGTGGCCGTCGAGCAGGTCGATGGCGGGAATGATCTGCATGGCGGAGCGGGTGAGCCGTGGTCGTGGCCCATCCTCGCCGGCAGGGGTTGGGCAGCACCTCCCCACTGGGTGTGCATGCGGTGGCGGCTCCCGCCCCGCTCAGCGCTTGAATGGCGGCGCCGTTGCCGCTGCTTCCGTGAAGATCCTGGTGATGGGTGGCACCCGCTTCATCGGTAAGCCCCTGGTGGCCCAGCTGCAGGGCTATGGCCATGCGCTCACCCTGTTCACCCGCGGCCGCAATCCGGTGCCGGCCGGGGTGGAGCATCTGGTGGGCGACCGCAGCGACGCCGTCGCGCTCGAGCCGCTGCGGGGCCGTGCCTTCGACGTGATCATCGACAGCAGCGGCCGCAACCTCGACGACAGCCGGGCGGTGGTGGAGCGCACCGGCCCCCCCGCCCATCGCTTCGTGTACGTGAGCTCGGCCGGCGTCTATGCCGACAGTGAGCTGTGGCCGCTGGATGAAACCGCCCCCACCGACCCCGCCTGCCGCCATGCCGGCAAGCTCCACACCGAAGACTGGCTGCGGGCCGAGCGCATCCCCTTCACCAGCTTCCGGCCCACCTACATCTACGGGCCCGGCAACTACAACCCGGTGGAGAGCTGGTTCTTCGACCGCATAGTGCACGACCAGCCGGTGCCCCTGCCCGGCGACGGCAACACCATCACCCAGCTGGGCCACGTGAGTGACCTGGCCACGGCCATGGCCCGCTGCCTGGAGGTGGAGGCCGCCACCAACCGGATCTACAACTGCTCGGGCCGAAAGGGCGTGACCTTCCGCGGACTGGTGGCGGCGGCGGCACGGGCCAGCGGCAAGGATCCGGCAGCGGTGACGATCCGCAGTTTCGATCCCTCGGGCCTCGACCCCAAGGCCCGCAAGGCCTTTCCCCTGCGCCTGGCCCATTTCCTCACCGATGTGCACCGGTTGGAGCGGGAGCTGGCCTGGACGCCGGCCTTCGATCTCGATGCCGGCCTGGCGGACAGCTACACCAACGATTACGCCCTGCGTCCCGCCGCCCGCCCGGATTTCAGTGGCGACGCGGCGCTGCTGGGCTGAGATACCCCAGCGCCGAGCTCAGGGCCAGCGCCAGCGAGGGCCAGAACAGCCACCAACCGGCGCTGTGCAGCCCGGCGACAAACCCGGCCTGGCCCAGGCCCAGCCCCCAGCGTTCGGGCCAGAGCAGCAGCAGCAGCGCGCTGAACTGCAGCACCGTCTTGGCCTTGCCGGCGCGGGAGGCGGGGCCGCCATCCCCCTGGCCGGCACGCCAGCCGGAGATCAGCAGCTCGCGTGCCAGCAGCAGCCACACCGCCCATAGCGGCAGGCGTCCGGCGGCGCCCAGCCACAGCAGCGGTGCACTGATCAGGATCTTGTCGGTGAGGGGATCGAGGCGAGCACCCCAGGCGGAACCGCCGCCGGCACGGCGGGCCAGGATGCCGTCGGCCCAGTCGCTGAAGCCGCCCAGCAGCAGCAGGAACCAGGCCGCCCCCTGCTGATCGGCGGCCAGCAGCAGCAGCAGCGGCAAGCCGATCACGGCCCGCGCCAGTGTGAGCCCATCGGCGAGGCGCCGGGCTGCAGAAGCGGCTGGTCGGCCTGTGGGGCGGTGCTGGGGTGTCGGCGTCAAGCTGGGCAGGCCGGAAGGGCCAGTCTGCTGCCGCGGATCCCGACCCCTCGCTGGCCTAGAACCATTGCAATCGCAACGCTCCGATGACCCTCGACTCCCAGCCGGCCCTGCGGGTGGCGGCGGCCATGACCACCCCGGTGTTGAGCGTGACGCCCGAAACCCCTCTGCAGCAGGCGGTGCAACTGCTGAGCGACCACCACATCAGCGGCCTGCCGGTGCTGGATGCGGCGGGAGCGCTGGTGGGGGAGCTCACCGAACAGAACCTGATGGTGAAGGAGAGCGGCTTTGACGCCGGCCCCTATGTGATGCTGCTGGACGCGGTGATCTACCTGCGCAATCCGCTCGACTGGGACCGGCAGGTGCACCAGGTGCTGGGCAGCACGGTGGGTGAACTGATGGGTGCGCACCCCCACACCTGCAGTGCCGATCTGTCCTTGCCGGACGCGGCCCGGCTGCTGCAGGACCGCAGCACCCAGCGGCTGTTCGTGCTTGAGGGCGACAAGCTGGTGGGTGTGCTCACCCGCGGCGATGTGGTGCGCGCTCTGGCGGCAGCGGCCTGAGCCAGGCCACGATCGCGCCGTCGGCCACCAGCCAGCGCTGATGGTGGTCTTCGCAGGGGTGGCCGCCGGTGAGCTTGCCGAAGGCGGGCAGCACCAGGCGCTGAGCCTCCGCGTCGTGAACGAAGCAGGGCAGGCGCAGCCGATCGCTGCGGTCACCGACTGTGGCCACCGGATGCAGGTGGCCGCAGAGCTGCAGCAGTTCCCCCCCGCCCACTGGCAGCGGTTCCGGTCCGTGGCTCAGCCAGAGGGGGCCGCGACGGCTGCTGGGCTGCTGCACCAGCCCTTCCAGCCAGCTGCCCCGCTCGTGGTTGCCAGCGATCAGCGTGAGCGGGCAACCGAGCAGCTCCGGCAAGGCCTGGATCTTCTGACGCAGTTCGCCGGTGAGGCCGAGCCGGCCGTGGATCAGATCACCCAGCACCACCACCTCAGCCGGCTGCCAGCGGTGCGCCAGCGCGATCAGGGCGTTGAGGGTGGTGGCATCGCCATCGCTGGGCAGCGGCACGCCATGGGCCTGAAACGACTCGGCCTTGCCCAGGTGCAGATCCGCCACCAACAGCAGACGTTGCGTCGGATCCCACACCGCCCGCGCCCCCAGCAGCTCGAGCCTGTGACCGCGCCAGAGGAAGGGAAGGTGTTCCGTCAAAGGCATTTGTGCGCAGCTGTGCTGCAGATGTGTTCCATCCGATACCCAGTTTCCCTCGCCATCCATCAAGATTCCCTCACTAGGCGGCACTCCCCGTGAGCCAACGTCGTTCCCAGCGCCAGCTCCCTGGAGAAACCCTCCAGTGGATCGAAGGTCGTCTGCGCGATCTGGAGCGGCTGGAGTTCTTCGAAGAGGCCTATGCCCTGCGGATGGAGATGGCCGAATGGCTGCTTGAGCGCGACAGCAGCATGACGGTGAGCAACCTCACGGTCGCCCGCCTGCTGCGTGATCGCTGTCTCGCCCCGGTCCCGCCGGTCTCTGAGCAGGGCTGACCCCCAGCGGCTGCGTAACCTGCACCCACCTTCGGCACCCCATTCGTCATGACCATCGCCCTGCTCGTCGCTCTCGTCGGTTCGTTGGCGCTGATGTCGATGATCATCCGCCGGCTCGAAAAGGCCTGAGGGTTCCCTCAGGCCAGCGAGCGTCCCCGCCAGGTCCAGCCGCGGCCGGTGGTGGATTTCCAGATCGAAGCGAGCGTGATCGCGGCGATCACCCCCTTCCGCCTTGCTGACGGTGTCGTTGCTCGAGTCGTCATCGGCCACCACCAGCTGCCAGTGATTGCAGGGGGGATCGCTCGCCAGCAGCGCTCTCAGGCAGCCTTCGACGTTGGCCGATTCGTTGTAAGTGGGGACCACCACCTATGAGGTGGTGCAGAACGAGCAGTTGATCCGGGTCGCCGAGGCCCTCCATAGCGATGCGGTCATGGATGCGGTCTGCGTTCTGGCCGGCGGCCGCAAGGTGACGTTCACCGCAAGGGTGCGCCAATCAGAAGGGGAGGTGCTCCCCGGTGATCCGGTGAATCAGTACCTGGTCGGCTGCACGAGCCATGACGGCACGATCGCTTTCTCCGTGTTCTTCTCCCCCATCCGGGTGGTGTGCAAGAACACGCTCTCTGCTGCCCTGGGGCTTGCCTCAGCAAGTAGCCGGCGCCAGCAGGGCTGCCGCATCCGCCACACCCGCAATGCCAATGCCTTGATCAGCCGGCTGCCTGAGCTGATCGACCTGCAGCGGCAGCAATTCAGCGGGGGACTGGCCGAACTGCGGGCGATGGCCGCCGCCCCCTGCACGGCTGCGCAGTTCCGCAGCTACGTCGAGACCCTGCTCGCCGGTCAGCTGCGGGGAGCGATCAATGACCGCCGGGGCGATGCGGCGACCAGCCGGCCCCGGCGGCTGGAGGATCTTCCCGCCTGGGAGTGTCTGTCCGCCAAGTTCGAAGGCCAGGCCATCGGCAGTGACATCCCGGGCGTGCAGGGATCGATGTGGGGCGCCTACCAGGCGGTGACCGAATACCTCTCCCATGACGCTGGCCGCTCGAGAGATCCGATCGAAGCCGCCCGCCAGCGGCTGGAGGGGCTGTGGTTCGGCAAAGCTGCCGCCACCCTCACCCAGGCCCATGAACTGGCGCTGGCGGCGACCTGTAGTTGATGCCCTGCAGCAAAGAGGGGATTCTTACCGACTGAGGCGGGGCAAAGCCAGAAGAGGAAAGGGCAAGGGCTCTGACCTCCTTGCCGGTCGTGTCCACACCAGCGGCGCTGTGACGACCGCCGGTGTGGCTTGATGCTGCCATGACGTCTGAGGAGACTCGGCTGAACCGGGAGGCGCTGGAGCTTCCCCCCGAGCCCGTAGATCCTGGCGCTCTGGAAGCTGTTAACCGCCTGAGGTCTAGTGGCGGCGGCCTTTGCCCCGAGCTCGTGATCAGAGAAGCCCTGCGGGCTTTCCTGGGCCTCCACCCCTTGTGAGCCCTGAATTCCCCAGGAGGAGTCCCTCCACAACAGAGACAAGCCCCAATCCGCCGAACCCATGACCATCAACACCCAGCGTTCCGAACAATTCCGATGACTTCCTACGAACCCAACATCTGGACAACGATCGCCACCTTCTGTCGGGAGCTAGCTCCTATCAGCGGGGCGTTGCTTGACTCCATCGGTCAAACGGCTGCAGCTATCGATCGAGCTGGATTCGAATCTCGCTCACTCAGAGCACCGGTCAACCGGAACCGACAGCCGGTGCTAACCCCCGAGAACGAAAACGACGAAGAATGGGAATAACCAGATTTACTGGTAAATGCCGTAACCACCAACGTGCGCGGTGTGTAGCTGGTTCTCTACCTGGTGATCGACGTCTGCAGCTATAAAGTGGTGGCCTGTGATGTCGTCGACCGAGAGGACCCGGCCATCGCAGCCGATCTGGGGAGCAGCGACTGCCTTAGAGAGCGGATCGACCAGCTTGCGTGGTTCACGAACATCAGAGCAACTCAGACATTTTTGAGCCACTCCAGCTCCATCTGCAGCCGCGCGTATCCGTCAGGTTCTGCGAGGCAGTACTGCTGGAACAGCTCGGCCTCTTTGGTCAGCCCCTCGTCCTTGCCATTGGACCTCTTGCCTCTGGTGAAACGCTCGGTGGCACCGTCGAGCAGCTGCCGCTTCCATTGGCTGACCTGGATCGGGTGCACAGCGTGGTGGGCGGCGATCTCCTGGATCGTCTTGCGGCTACTGATCGCCGCCATGGCGACCCTGGCCGCGACCTCGGGGCTTTAGGTACGGCGCATGTTCAACAGCGTGAGCCCCCTTTCAGGGGCGGTGCCCCGCCTCAGAGGTTAGCGATGGGGGCTGTCCAGAAAAACCAGTCCACCGCATTGTGGTGCAACCAGCTCGCCTACGCCAGAGATTCTGCGTTGATTGCTACAGTCCTGTAGCGGCTCGATTGGGAGAATTCTGCATGTAAATCTGTGATAGGTTGATTTCGCTCCGCGACTCGCCACAGTTGCGATAGGACAAGCCGATGCTTGCACGCCCGCTGAGTTCCAGCCTGCTGTTCGTCTGCCTCGTCGACGTTCCACTGGATGCGAAACCCGACCGCTGGGCGCAGGCGCAGGTTGATCTGGCCGACATTGCGGTGGGGCCCTATCATTGCGATGTCATGTCTGACGCGCGCGGCTCTTCCCACAGTGACGTGATTAACTCTGTCGACAAGGTCGGTCCCAACACGGTCCTAGTAACCAGCGACTACGAACGCCTACCCGAATTCACCACCCGGCTGACCCGGGCGATGCAGACTATCCAGACCACCAGCTCGACGCCGCTGTTGCAGGTGTGCCTGCTCGACCTCTCGAAAAACCCGCGCAGCTTGATGGTGACGGTGGACGACGCATCGTGGGCGGGGCGCAAGCAATGAGGCTGGAGCAAGACAGGGCGATTTGCAAACTGATTGCCAGCCTGTTCGTAACGTTGGCTGCTGCTCCGGCCATGGCGCGAACCGAATTTAGTGTGTAGGGCGGTGGCGGTGATGCGCAACGCAGCTTTGAATGTCCACGCGGCAAGATGCTTGCCGGATTTTCCGGGAATTCGGGGACCTGGATCGACATGATCCAAGGCATTTGCGCCGAGGCGAATGCCAACCGAACTTTCAGGCAGCCGATGGTCGAAGGTACCGCATTCGGCGGTCGCGGGGGTGCCCGCGAAGATATCTACTGCCCAATCGGGGCGGTGCTGTCTGGCATCGACATGATCCTCACGACCAATGATCGGCAAGTCGCCTCGCTTGCCCTCAATTGCAGTATGCCGGGCAATGGCCAGTCGGCCGGTTTGCTTTACTTTGGTAACAAGGATTACCGTCCTCAAGCTTCAGGAGAAGGAATCGGCTCATTTGCGCGGGCCGGCAGCATTAAGCAGCAATGCCCCGGCGGCGAACTGCCGACCGGGTTCACCGTCAATTTTGGAGCCCACGTTAATGCCTTTGGTCTTATCTGCGACCGGATTGCCTATCCTGTGGCAGTAGTGCCGTCGCCCCCGCTTAAGACCACCGGACATATGCCTCCCCCCTCGCCCAGCCCGGCAGTCGCGTCTGATTATGCCTTTGCAGGTGGCTGGCAGACGGTCACAGGCCAGAACGGGCACTTCACTCTCATTCTTCAGATCCCCAACCCCAATCCACGCAGCATTGTCGATCTCGATGTCATCGGTCAATTCATCAACACCGATGGCGCGACCCAATACAATGGCACCCTGCGAGGCACTATTCGCAGGGGCTCACGCACCTTGCAATATACTTATAGCCAGCCCGGAATGGATTCCGGCGGGTCGGGGTATTTCCACCTGACGCAGGACGGCAGTTCAATCGAAGGTGTCGGCAAGGCGGGCGACACCGAATTCACCTGGAAGGGCACGCGGGCGAAATAAGGCGCGAATTGAACCAGACCATGAAACATTGGGAGATTGCAATGAAAAGCCGACTGACCAGCCTTTCAACACCTGTGAAACGGATGAAGAGACTATTCGCGGTCGCCGCACTTAGCATTTTTGCGATGGCACCAAATGCTCAGGCTGCAGGCGGCCTAAGCAGTGATCGTGGCGAAGTTAACGGCATTGAGCTCAGGCAAGGCTCAAATGTGTTGTTGAGCGATCAGAACTTTCTTTCGTCCAGCAGTCTTTGCAGCGCAATTTACAGTGCCCCAGCGCGAGACGCGTTTAGAGATATGGTTTTCGGACTTGCCAGTAGCGTTTCAAACTCACTACCGGATGGCGTCCGGTTTGTTCGCCAGAGATTCGACCTGTCGCCCGGATGCAGCGCACGGGTGGCGTACACCGGCAATGAGCTTTCGGTCTTAGTTTCCCTGCCCCGCAACATTTATTTCACGAACATCACGACCCCCACCATTCTCGGTCAATACGCTGATCCGGCCGTATCGGTCGATTTCGACGTCGTCGCGACTGCCAAGGTCAACATACCTTCGAACCCCCAAGCCGGCCTGACCTTGGGGCCGTTCAGTTTTAAGGTGTCCAAAATCGATCCGCAAGGCCAAAATCTCACCGGAGACGTGGGCATCGGCGTCGCTAAGCTGGTGGACAATCTGGGCGGGTTCGGATTTGCACAACAACTGCGGACGGGATTTATCTTTCCTTTCGATCCGATCAATGTCAATCTCAGCAGATTTGCCAACATGGTTGGGGAACGAGGCAGGAATGCCCGTCTGTTGAACGATTACGATACCGCACGCAAACTGGTCGTTCTGAATCTTGACCCGACGTCTTCGGGCCAGCAGCCAATCGCCCATGTATCCGCATTTCAAGGCGGCTGGCAGACCGTGACCGATCAGAACGGCCATTACATCTTGATTCTCCAGATCACCACGCCGATTGTCTCCACACTGATACCTGACCTCAACGTCACCGGACAGTTCATCAATACTGATGGAGCAACACAATACAACGGGACCCTGCAAGGTATCATCCCCAGAGGCATGCGTACGCTGTATTACAACTATTGGCAGCCGGGAATCAAGGCAGGCGGAAAAGGCCAGTTCACCCTATCGAACGACGGCCAATCGATTAGTGGCGAAGGCCTGTCGATGGGCAAGGACACGTTTATCTGGAACGGGACCCGGACCCAAGGAAAACGCGTGTGCCCTTCAGGCATGCGCGGCGAAAACTGCGAGGAAATGATTGTCAATTAGCAATTGCGGTGTCAGGCAGCCAAAGATCGAGGCGGTCGCAATGCGCAAGCCAAGAAAGGATGTTCGTATGACTCGCTGGCAAGGATTGGCTGCGCTCGCAACCGCCGTACTGTTGTGTGGCCTTCCCGTAGCGATTGCTGGGCACGCTGCCAGGAACCAACCTCCGCATACCTCCATCGGCGCCCTGACCCTGGGGGAGCCCCTGAGCTCGAATCAGGGTTGATGCTTGTCAAGCTCGCAGGTCGCTGCTGGAACGTTTCGATGCTCTTGGTGCCACCACGTCGAGCAGCCCGCCAGTCCCATGGGCGCTGTATCCCACCAGGTGGCTTCCAAGCCCCAAGGCGGGAACGTTCTGCTTGCTTCTCCCGATCCGGGTAGGCGGCAGCATCACAGCTTTCGAGGTGCTGGCGGTACGCAAAGGCATGACCCTGCTGTGCCAGCTCCAAAACAGCGTTGCGGCCATCACAGGTGATGACCTCAGCGACAGTTCGGCCAAATTGATCCTTCTCCTCGTCTCCCGCCTTGTGCTGACAAGATCAGATCAGCCGACCGTCCTCCATCGACAGGGTTCGATCCGCGATATCGAGAATTCTGTTGTCGTGGGTGACCAGCAGGATGGTGCAGCCTTGCTCCCGGGCCAACCGTTGCATCAAGGTGACGACATCCCGGCCGGAGCGGCTGTCGAGGGCCGCTGTTGGCTCGTCCGCTAGCACCAATGGTGGGTTACCCACCAAGGCACGAGCCACGGCAACCCGCTGCTTCTGGCCGCCAGAGAGCTGGTCAGGGAAGGAATGGAGGTGGTCGCCCAAGCCGACGGTGGTGAGGATCGCAGTGGCGCGACGGTCCATCTCGCCAGCATCATCAGTGCCACGCATCTCCAGGGCCATGCGCACGTTTTGTATGGCTGTCAGGCTGCCGTGCAGGTTGTGGGCCTGGAAGATGTAGCCATGCTCCCGGCGGGCCATGGTGAGAGCGCGATCTTTGGAGCCCACAAGCTCTCGATCCAGCACCCGCAGACTGCCGCTCTGGGCCGATCGCAGACCACCGATCAGGGTGAGCAGAGTGGTCTTGCCTGAGCCTGAGTTGCCGGTGAGCAGCACGATCTCACCAGCCTCCACCTCCAGGTCAAGGTCGAACAGCACCTGGCGGCGGAGATCGCCTGTGCCGAAATGGTGGTTGAGGTCCTTGATCGAAATCGCGGCGGTCATTGCTGAAGGCTGAACGGATCAGAACAGATCGGCGGGGTTGGCCTCCTGCAGCCGTCGGGTGGCAATCGCCCCGGAAGCCATGCACATGGCCAGGGTGAGCACGAACACCAACAGCGCCCTGGACGCCGTCATCGCGATCGGCAAGCTGGTGGCCTTCGCGGCCAGGGCATAGAGCCCCAAGGGCATCACGACGCCGGGGAGGAATCCGAGAGCGGCCAGGATCAGGGCCTGCTCGAACACCACTGCCAGCAAGTAGCGGTTGCGGAAGCCCATCGCCTTGAAGGTGGCGTACTCGCGGATGTGGGCGTTCACATCGGTTGAGAGCACCTGATACACGATCACCACTCCAACCATGAAGGCCATGGCCGTCCCCAACCCGAAGATGAACCCCACCGGGCTGGCCACCCGCCAGTAGTTCTCCTCAAACGTGACGTAGTCGTCCTTGGTGAGCACCTTGACGTCGTCGCCAAGATGACGGCTCAGCTCAGCCACCACCTGGGCGGGATCGGCGCCGGGGGCCAGCGTGAGCAGCCCCAGGCTGACGCCACCGGGATCCCGGCGAGGGAACATGCGCAAGAAGGTCTGGTCCCCCGCCATCAAGGTGCCGTCAGCCCCGAAGGAGGCCCCAAGGCGAAACAGGCCACCGATGGAGATGGTGCGCCGTTCAGCCTCTGCCGTCACCCGCTCGCCGTTGTCGAGGCGCTGGATCATGCGGGCGTACTGGCCGCGGGAACCGCGATCGAACAGCACGGTGTCGGGCTCTTTGAGCTTGCCGGCCTGGGCGTTCACCTCCGGCAAATCCAGCACGGCAGCGTCGGGGTCAAACCCCAGCACCTGCACCGTCGAATTGCGAAGGGTCTGTGGATTCCGCCAGGTGAGGTTGTTGAGGTAAAGACTCTGGGCGTCCTTCACTCCAGGCACGTCCATGGCCTGGAGCAAGCGACGCCTTGGAAAGGTGGAAAGGTTCTGGAGGTTGAGCGCCTTGGGGCTGATCAGCACCACATCACCTTGGAAGGCGCGACTGAGGCGGGTGTTGCTGTCGTAGAGGGCCGACTGGAAGCCCAGCTGCATGAACATCAGCACATCCGCGAAGGCGATGCCGGCGATGGCCACCACGAATCGGCCCCGGTCGTGACGCAACTGCAACCAGCCAAGGGGCGTCCTCATGGGCCGATCACCGTCCGCACCTGCAGGTTGGAGAGGCCGGCGGCACGCTTACTGCTGGCAGCATTAAGGGGGGCCCTGATTTCCACGACGCGGCTGTCGGTGTTGGAAGTGGGATCGGTGTTGATCACCGACTGGCGACGCACGATCGCGCCCACAAGGCCAACCTGGCCCTCCAGGGGGGTCAGCAAAGCTGCGCTGGTGATGCGCACCGGCTGGCCCACCCGCACCCGAGGTAAATCGCTCTGATACACCTCGGCGATCACCTGCATGCGGTCGGTCTGGCCGATTTCGAGGATTCCGGCAGAGCCAGGCACCTCGCCGGCGCGGCTTTGGACGCTGAGCACCCGGCCTGCAATTGGCGAGCGCACCAGGCTTTGATCGCGTTCGGCCAGGGCGGCCTTCCGGGCCGCCTCCGCCTCCACCAGGGAGCGCTCGGCAGACTCCACGTCAAGACTGATGCCCCCCTCAGCGGCCCGCTGGCGGGTGAGCTGGGCTTCTGCGTCCCGCAGGGACGCGGCCACGGTGTCACGGGTGAGGTCCTTCGCTTCGCGGTCGGAGGCCGAAAGGGCCCCGCTGAGGTACAGGCTCTGGTAACGGAGGCGCTCTGATTCGGCCGTGCGCAACTGGGCCTGCAGCGATTGCACCTTGGCTAACTGGCCAGCGAGACCACTGCGGTGGTCTGCCCGGGCGATCGACAAGCGGTTGCGAGCCAGTTGCACCTGGGCATCGGCCCGATCCACGGCCGCTTGCAAGCGGGGCTGGCCGTCGAGAACTGCTAGCACCTGGCCCTGGCGCACGGCATCCCCTTCTTCAACCAGCAGGCGGAGAATGGTCTGCTGGCCGGTGGTGCTGGAGGGGGCCGCGATGGTGCGCACCTCGCCGATGGGTGCCAGGCGGCCAAGCGCTGTGACGGTGGGCAGGGGAGCCTGGGCGGAAGGCGTCGGGACTGGTGCTGGCAGCTCCTGTTGCGATCGCATCACAACCACAACGCCTGCCACCACCCCTGCAGCCAAGAGCAGGGAGATGGCGTTGGGGCGCGGCTTTGTGGGGAGCTTGAAGGGCAGCGAGGGAATCTGCACGGGGCCGAATCCAACTGAAGTCAATACTAAACCGTCTAGTCTGGTTAGGGCCAGTAGGCTTGGTCAGCGACTGGGTCGAAGCGAGGTGAAGCGACCAGGAAGGATGGAGGGGCAGACGAAACGGTGACGGTGATTCCCAGGAGTGAGCCGACCTCAGAGCAGCCAGCAGCCCCACCCATGGCCGATCCGTCCCAAGCAGCCCATGAGCCAGCCAAGCCGGCAGCTCGGCAGTTGTCGCCCGAAAAAAGGGAGGCGATCCTGGCCGGCTCCCAGGCCGAGTTCCTGCGCAACGGCTATGCCGCCACCACCATGGATCGGGTGGCAGTCGCTGCGGGTGTCTCGAAGGCCACCGTCTATAGCCACTTCACCGACAAGGAGACCCTGTTTCAATGCCTCACCCAGCAGATGGTGGGGAAAAAGGTGGCTCACTTGTTCGGGGCAGGCGAAACGGCTCCCTTGCCTGGTGATCCTCGCCAGGCGCTGGCCGAACTGGCCCACCGCTGCCTGGAGCCATGCGAAGGCCAGAGCGACTTCCTGGCGTTCTTTCGGCTGGTGGTAGGCGAATCAGAGCGCTTTCCCCAGCTGGCCCGCACCTTCGTGGGTCAGCTGGAGCAACATGCCTTCCCCCAGGTGGTCCGTCTGTTCGCGTCCAGTGGCTTCCTGCCAGAGGCAGATCCAGAGGTCAGTGCGCGGGTGTTCATCGGTTCCATGGTTCACCTGATCCTGATGCAGGATCTATTGCATGGCAGGGAAGTGGTGAACGTCGACCGGGGCCGCTTCGCTGAAGGCCTGATCAAACTGCTGTGCCCATAAGAAGCTGTGTCAGGAGTATCTGCAGCGGCCCTGGGTATGGGCCAAGGTGGCAGTAAGTCGCTGGTGATCAAATGCGACACCGTCTTAAGGACCATGAGCCCGGATGTGGGGCTAAGGCCCGCGATGCTCTTTCACCACTGGGGGCTGCAGGGTGCCCAGCCCGCCTTGAGCTTCTCCCGCCAGAGCTTGACGGCCTCGGCACGACTGAGCTCCCGGCGTGACTTCAGCAACGGGACCACCTGATCGGGGAGCAACTCGCCGGCGGTGATCTCCAGCCGGTGGTAGTCCCGCTCCCAGCGGGTAGGCCGAAAGCGAAGCACCGGCTGGCCGTCAGTCAACCAACCTTCTCTGGAAGTGAGAGGAGGGCTGGGGCCGGCAGGTGGAGTCACGCTTGCGGCGCCCACCCCCGCTGCCGCACCAGGTCTTCGGTCCAGCCAGGGCAGCGTGAGATCAGGTGCTCCCCCTGGGCGATCAGCCCCTGGTGTAGCTGGCAGGTGAGCAGCGAGATGCAGTTCGGCCCCGCATGGTGCCGAAACCAATGACAGGTGAGGAACACCTTCCGGCTGCGGCTGGCCTGCAGCACCTCTTGATCGAGGTAAGGCCACTCCTCTACAGGGTCCTCACGGGCAACCTGGAGACGGGAGCGACGAACAGGGGGTACTAGCGAGCAGTAGTACGTGGCTAATGCTGTTGGCCTGATGGAGGCGGTGGCAGGGCGCTCGGCGCGGCTGCTGCCCCTGAGCCAGGCGGTCATCAGCGGAGAGGGGGCGTCACAACCGTCACGGCGAAGAACCCCAGTGGCTGCAGTGATCCTGACGGTTGTGACGCCGTGAAGCTGCAGCGACAGACATCTGGCTCGCCAGTCCACAGGCGCTCGATCGCCTGGCAAGCCGCTTCAGCGCTAGTGACCCAGCCGGCCCCCGCTTTCAGGAAAGATGACACCCCTTTCAATCGCACACCCGGGGGCTTGATGGAGCAGATCAATGCGTCGTTACAGCGAGGCCGTGAAGGCTGATGTGAGGAGACGGATGAGCCCGCCGCACC